>JAYTMV010000159.1:0-7378 GCA_043728175.1 Sphingomonadales bacterium | reverse complement strand
CCCGGCGAAACCACGATCCGCGCCAGCCGCGCCGCGTCAAGAATGCCTTCCTCCTGATCAAAATCCCAACTGCGGTTTTGCTGCGCCATCAGGCGGCGTTGCAGCCGGTTGGCAAGTTTGGTCACAGCCCCCTGCAAATGGAGCAATTGCTGATCCAAATAGGCGCGCAGCCGGGTCAGCTCATCCTCATCGCAGAGCTCAGTCGCGGCGATTTCCTCGTCAAACGCCTCGCTCCAGCTTTTATAATCAAATTGCGGGGGCAGGTCAGATAGCGGCCGATTGGGCCGCACGGGCATCATCCCGTCTTGGCCGTCGTCACTTGGCTCGCCGTCCGAATCCATCTCCGATTCGGCTTCCATTTCCTGCGTCTCGCCGTCTTCTGCCTCACCATCCGAAGGTTCGGCCCGCGCCTCCATCTGTGCGTCCGAATCGCCGCCGTCATCGTCATCGGTGTCTTGATCGTCGCTGTCGCCCTCGTCCTCATCATCTTCGCTGTCATCCTGATCAGTTGGATCAAGCTCCTCGCTCGCCTCGATCAGGTTGAGATCAACGAGCAATTTCTGCGCGAGCATCGCAAACGCCGCCTGATCATCAAGCGCAAGGCCAAGTGCGTCGATATCTTCGCCGCCCTTCTCCTCAATCCAGCCGCGCACCATATCAAGCCCGCCGCGCGCAGATGTCGGCGGCGCATCGCCCGTCAGCCGTTCCCGCACCAGCAGGCCGATAGCACTTGAAAGCGGCACTTCGTCGGCGGCCTGCGCGCGCGTGATCGGGTCGGATCGCATCCGCATTTCAGTGGCATAGTTCAGGTTCGCGCGCACCCCAGCCATCGCGCGCGCGCCCAGCGCCTCAACCCGCGCGCTTTCCACCGCATCAAACACCGCCCCCGCAATTGGATCCGCCGGACGGTGAATGCTGTGAACCGCTGCGTTATGATGTCGTAGCCGCAGCGCCATCGCGTCAGCAAAGCCGCGCGCTTCGGACACCTGCTCAAGCGAAAGCGAGCGCCCCGGCATGGGCACACGGAAATTCTTCCCCACCTGGCTCGGCGCGTCGGCGGTAAAGGCCAGCTCAACCTCGGGCTCATGCGCCAGCGCCCGCGCGGTGCCAGTCAAAACCGATTTGAACGCATCAAGAGGAGATTGGTCAGCCATAATCGGCTTTGGGTCTTAACGGGGAATGGGGACAAGGGAAAGGGTGTGGGATCGCCTTTATCGCTTGTTCTTCCTTCCCTTCTTCCCGCCGATGGTGCCTTCATTCTTCTTGCCAGCCGAGAGCTTGGCATAGAGGCGCTGCGCCACGCCGCGCACTTCGGGGTTGAGATCAAGCAGAAAGCGTTCGCCCCGCACATGCGCAATAAAGGCACCATAAATCGGCGCATAACGATCCGCATTGCCGCTGGTCACGAACCAATCGATCATCCGTTCGCCATAACCGCGCTCGGCGACAATGCGGAGATACCAGAGCAAATCCTCGTTAAAGTCGAACTCACCGTCCAGCCCCTGATCGAGTGCAGCCTGAAGATGATTTAGGCTGGCCCCAAGATTGTCAGCGCCCAGTTCAAGCCCCGCCTGAATCAACGCCCGTCCACCCCCAGTGATGGCGTCCAATTGGTTTATAAGGGCGCTGGCTTCTTCGTGCCGCCCCATCGCAATAAGCATCCAGAGCAAATTGGCCTTGGCATGGATATTGTCTGGATCGCGTTTCAGCACAGTGCGCATATTCGTTTCTGCGTCCTGAGATTGGCCCAAGATCCAAAACAAATGTTGCGAAGTGTTGACCAGTGCTGTCGCCACCTGCTTGTGCAGCGCGAGCTCTTCGCTTCCTCCAAAGCGCGTAATCACCTCGTAATAGGCGGTAATTTCATCTTCGAAACGGCCAAGCGCCCTGAATGTGGCTCCCTTGAAGATCAAGGCCATTGCCACCCGCTCCTGCAACTCAGGGTCATCGTTCTCCCCAAATCGGGCAATGAACTGATTAATGACTACAATTCCGTCTTCCGAACGGCCTACGCTGCCAAGCATCATCCCCTTGTTGAACAACGCCATTGCCAACTGTTTTTGGTACTCTGGCTCGTCGTCTTCCCCAAAGCGCGCAATTACCTCATCATAGACTCCTATTGCATATTCGGATCGGCCCAGCATGCCAAGTCTGACCCCTTTGTTAACTAGAGCCATTACTACCTGCTCTGGCCACTCAAGCTTGTCGTCCTCCCCAAAGCTCGCAATCATCTCATCATAGGTAGCAATTTCATCTTCATACCGACCCATTACACCAAGCTCGATCCCCTTGTTTAACCATGCCTTTGCCACCCGTTCTAGCAATATGGTATCATCGCTCCCCGCAAAGTGCGCAATCACCTTGTCATAAATGGCAATTGCGTCTTCGGGCTGGCCCACTGCGCCAAGCATCAGGCCTTTGCTAAATAACGCCATTGCAAATACCGCTTGTAGACCATTTGCCTCAAGCAAGACGAGCAATTCATCTAAGGCTTCGATTACGTTCTCAAACTGACCGCTTTTTATTAGCTCGCTAATCTCTTCAATCAATCGGCCTGCTTCTGCGAGGTGATCTGACGGGAGCCCTTCTCTCGCCAGACTCAGCATCTTCAATTCATACGCCTCAATGACCGCCTCAGAATGATCGGCGCTCCAACGACCGTTGCCATTGCGGGCGTCGCCCGCCATTTTTTCAAGCTCTTCCGCATTGAACAATTTGGTGAGAAAAATCGTGAACCAGCGCAGCCTTTGCTTGGTCTTTCGGGTGCCGTGCCGCATCAAATACCAGATGTTGAGGAAGCGTTCGGCGAGTTGAAACCCTGCGCGCGTTCCTGATGTTTCGACCTCTTCGATCAGGCCGTCTTTCTTCAGCCGGTCCAACTGCGGGGACAGGGTTCCTGCTACTACCCCTGTCTGCTTGCTCAGTGCGTTGGATGTGATCGGATCCCAATTGAGCGCAATCCCGTCTATCACCGCGCGTTGCAGCGGAGTGCTATATTCCTCGATCCGGGCCTTGTAGAATGGCGTAACCTGATCGAGCAATGCCTCCAGATCAGCAAATATTTCGGCGCTGTCGGCCTGTTCAAGCAGGCCGTAGACCAGCCCCAATATGCGCGGATTGCCGCCCGTCAGCACATAAAGCGCGCGCACCCGCTCCGGCTCACGCGCGAGGACGGCTTTGACTGGCGCGCCGACCTTTCCGCGCTTTGTTGCCAGCGCATTGAGGCAGGCAAGCAATTCCTGCTCACTCAACGGCTCAAGCATGTGCGGGTGGAAAAATTCATAAAATGGTGCGTCGCGGTTCGCTCCTTGCGCTAGCAATTCTGTTGCCGCGCCAATGACTATGGGGCCGTCGTCTTTCTGGAGTGCAGCGCGCAGTTTCCAGCAGCCTTCGTTCTTGATCCCTTCAAGGATCAGGTCGAGATTATCGAGAAACAGGATGGCCCGCCCGCCCGCCTCCTTGCACGCAGCAAGGAAGCCATCACGCGCCTGATCATCATCACGCCATTCGGGTGTTTCAATGGCGATATCAAGCTGGTCAGCAAGCGCCTGATTGCCCTGCTGTTCACAATATTCCGCCAGCGATTCGCCGCAATTGCGCCAGAAGGCATCAAGCGAAATGATATTATATTGCTCTTCGCGAAAGCGCAGCGGGATGAAGGCGGCCTTCAACTCAGGATCTTCGATGATCCCAATTGACAGGCGGCGCAGCAGCGAGGTTTTCCCCATGCCGCGTGTGCCGACCAATATCTGATGCTCGGTTGGCCCGCCCTTGGCGATATGGCGCAGGCTGTTGAGCAACGCCGTGGTCTGCTTGCTGCGCGCGACAAAGCTGGCGACAAACTCTGCATCGCCAAAGCGATCCTGATTATAGAGGGCAATGCCGGGAACTTTAGTCATTGCGCATATACGCCTTCCAATAACGGCGGAGCAGGCCGGAACGGAACGACCAACGTCCTTCGCTGTTTTTGAGAAAGCCGTCAGTTTCGAGCGATGAGATCAGTGCGCGCAAGGTGCTTTGCTTCAGTTCGCCGCCTTTTGCGGTAAGCCGAGTGAGGAATGTGGCCTCAATTTCCCCATTGGCTTCCTCACAGGCGACATCAAGGATTGTACGCAAATGACCCGTGTCAGAATCGCTGAAATTCTTGTCGATATGCTCTTCCCACGCGGCAAAATGCAATCGCTGGGTCGGCGAGAGCAACTGGCTGAAAGCCAGTTCAATGTCTGCTACAATTGCAAGCGGATGCCCTGTCGTCGCGGCTCCGCTGGGCTTCGTCTGAAGCGCGATTTGGCGCAGATAATAAGGGGAGAGCCACCCCAGTTCCTTGGCAAGATAGTCAAACCCTTCCTCATCAAGGCTGAACGGATTGCTGATTTGCCCGCTGTCGCATAGTTCACTCAAGTAAGATCGGGCGGCTTCGGGCGTAAATGGCTCCAGCGGGTAGGAATCGATACCGAGCAGAGCCCCGAGCATGTTGTGGCGACGAGCGACGACGTCCAACCCCACTGATCCCGTCAGAAACCAGTGCACTTTTGGGAAGGCTTGTTGCAGCTTGCGGAGATGATAAAGCAGCGAACGCGCGGCATCGGGATCGTCTTTTGCCTGTTCGTGGATAAACAGGGCAATCTCATCGATAAGGATTAGCGTGTCTTTTTCCTCGTCGTTGAGTGAACTGACGAGCGTTTCCAGAAATTCGCGAGGATCAACTTCACCAATGGCAGCGGCAAGATTTCCGTTTTGGACATGAGTCGTCAGTTGTTTGAATCGCTGAAAAAGTTGTGTTTTAACTCGTGCTACAAGTGCTTGTGTTTTTTCAATTTCATTGCACAGGGCGCGCAAAAATTCGTTTTCCGTGCGCATCCCTTCCACATCAATTTTGATGCACAGCCAACCGTCGCTGGTTAGGTCGTCGGCAATCTTGTTCATCAACCATGTTTTGCCGATACGCCGTGGCGCGAGCATCAAAACGCTTGCACCAGCGGCGAAGCGCGCCTTCAACTCCGCGCGCTCGTGCTGTCTATGGTGAGGCAGAAAGGGCATGATTCGGCTCCAAGAGTAATTTATTCAATTTAGAATATATTCAGATTTGAATAAATGCAATAAAGAATTATGTAGCGGACTTCAAGGAAGCGCGGCCCGCGCTATTCAGTACCCGTTTCTGGCCAGCGCAGCTTTCCTCTGTCCTACACGCCCCGACCTATGCCACACTCATTCCACTGTCGGAGATGTGGCAGTTGGTGGGCATCCTCCTCTGATCGATTTTATCGATCAATGATCGCTCCCAATCGCCCCTGAAACATTGAGATGGTACAGTGTGAACTTCGCTTCTTTTGATTGAGAGAATCGATCATCGGGCGCAAAACAGTGTAAACTGGTGTAAACGTCCGTGGTTGCCGTCGTCGCCTCCATCTAATCGTTTCGATTAGAGACAGGCCGTTTTGCCAGCGCTAGGCTTTCACTTATTCCACTCCTTTTGCGGGGCGATTCGCGTTGTCGGTTCAGTCTTATCAGTCGTTGCTCAGGGCGCAGATTAGTGACGCGATCAATGTGCGTGTTGGCTTTGGCGCGGATAATCTGGCGGATCAGATTTTGAGCCGCAATGCCTCGCGGCTTGGCTTTGATATCGCGGGCCTCGCGGCTGATCTTGGCCGGGTCAATGCCGAAAATCCTGATCTTGGTACGCAGCTTGGGCAGTTCATTCAAACGCAGCTAACGCCTGTTGAAATGGGTCAGTTGCTGAGCGGGCGGTACGGCGGGGGGGATAAGTCTCCGCTGCAAGCGCCAACGCTATATGATCTCAACAGCATTAGTACCGTTTCCAAGCCAGCGCCTGCCAAGGCCGATGCCGCGCCGCCGACGACCAAGGCTTCGGATATTGCGACGGCAACTTCGCCGAGCGCCGCACCGGGGCGCATCGAATTTGCGCCCGAGGTGCAGAAAGTGTTTGAAACGCTGCGTTATCGCAGCTTCCCCGGTGGCAAGAGCAAGGAGCAGGGCGGTACGATTGTTGCCGATAGCAAGGGCAAGCTCGGCATCCAGAACATCGGCGGAGAGGGCAGCACCTCGGGCAGCTTTTCGCCCAAGCTGACGCTCAAAGACCCATCGAAATATAGTGTGCGGGGCATTTTCCACACTCACCCTTATGACAAGTCCGAAGGGTCTTACACTGGCGTGTCGCTAAGCGGTGGCGACGCGGCCTATCTGATCAATTCGGGGCAGAATATCATCGTCGCACAGAGCGGGCCGAAGCAATTTGCCTATGTCCGCACGGACAAGACGCCGGCCTCAGTTGACGGGGCCAAGCTTAATGTCGATCAGAATGTGCGGATTGCTGAACTGATCGACAAGGGCTACACCTTCCCTCAGGCAAGCCGGATAGCAGCGGCGGAAACTGCCAAGGCTTATGGTCTGGCTTATTATGAGGGCAGTGGTGGATCGCTTGTGCGCAAATAGGCTGGTCGTTTTTGCCGCTGTGCTGATCGCTATTAGCGCGGCACCCGCTTCGGCCATGTTTGGTCACCACCACCACAAGCATGGGACGAAAAATCCGATGAAAGCCAAATATGATGCCGTCCGCCGCACGCTGGCCGAGGCCAACCGCGCGCAATCGGCCAATGAACTTGAGCGCGCGGCTGCGTTTCTTGATAAGGCGATTGCCAATCTCGGCAGCGATTATGCTAGCCCCAAAGTGATTGACGATACGGGGATGAAACTCACGCTCGCGGGTGCCGAGGCGCGCGCTGGAAAACTTGCGGCGGCGGTGACGCTCAAGAAGCGCGTGTTAGAGGCACGATTGGAAATGTACCGTAAGCTGCATTTTGGCGGCTAAGGCAGCAGAACAGTATCCACCGCATTCACATCGGTCTGCGGATAATCAAGCGTATAATGCAGCCCTCGGCTTTCACGGCGTGACAGTGCAGAGCGGATGATGAGGTCCGCCACTTCAACCAGATTGCGCAGCTCGATCAAGTCAGGCGTGACGCGGAAATGGCTGTAATAATCCTCAACTTCGCGGCGGAGCAGGTCAATTCGGTGCTTGGCGCGTTCAAGCCGTTTGGTGGTGCGGACGATGCCGACGAAATTCCACATGAACTGGCGGATTTCACGCCAGCACTGCGCGATCACCACTTCTTCATCGCTATCGGTCACGCGGCTTTCGTCCCATGCTTGGATCACAGGCGGGGCGGGAAGCGCATCCCAATTGGCGACAATATCGCGGGCACAGGCATCGCCGAACACAAGGCATTCGAGCAAACTGTTTGAGGCCAACCGGTTCGCACCGTGCAATCCTGATTGCGTGACTTCGCCCGCCGCATAAAGCCCCGGCGCGTCGGTGCGCCCGTCAAGATCAACGATCACGCCGCCGCAGGTGTAATGC
>JAYTMV010000158.1:0-24029 GCA_043728175.1 Sphingomonadales bacterium | reverse complement strand
ACCTCAAGGTCTGAGATCGCGGTTTTGAGCGCGGGATCCCAGTTGACGAGGCGCTTATCGCGGTAAAGCAAGCCTTCGTTGTACAGATCAACAAACACCTTGATAACGGCCTTGCTGAACCCTTCATCCATTGTGAAGCGTTCATTCGCCCAATCGCAACTCGCGCCGAGCCGCCTAAGCTGGCTGGTGATCGTGCTTCCGCTCTCGGCTTTCCATTCCCAGACTTTGGCGATGAATTCTTCACGCGTGAAGTCGCTGCGTTTCTGGCCCTGCGCATTCAATTGGCGCTCAACCACCATCTGCGTCGCGATGCCCGCATGATCAGTGCCGACAACCCACAGCGCATCCTTGCCCTGCATTCGGGCGTGGCGGATCAGGATATCGGGCAGCGTGTTATCAAGCGCGTGGCCGATGTGCAGGCTGCCCGTCACATTGGGCGGCGGCATGACGATGGTATAAGGCTCAGCCTCAGGGCGCGACGGACGGAACGCGCCCGTGCTTTCCCAATGCGCGTACCATTTCGCCTCAATCGCGGCGGGATCGAATGTTTTTGGTAATTCAGTCATAATCCCCACGCCTTAACCGAGGCGCAGGGCAAAAACCAAGCGCTTATCTACCGCTGATCCGCGAAATTTCTTTGGCAACCATCGCTTCGACGACCTCAGGAAGCCGCGCATCAAGCCATTCCTTGAGCATCGGGCGAATCATTTCACGCACCATGCCTTCAAGCGTGTCGCCGCCGTGGACTTCGGGTTTGACGATCAACGCCGAGAGCGATTCGAATGCCGAGCGTGTTGCCGCAGTCGCAACGGGCGAGATAATTTCAGCGGATGTATCCGCCGGCTTGATTGCCACAATGTCAGCAACAGGGGCAATCGACGTGTCTTCAACAGCCATTTCAGTTAACTCCAAAACATCGTCATCATTTTCGGGCGTGGGTGGTTCAAGCCGGATTTCGGGGGTTTCAGCGTGAGTCGCATCATCCTGGGCATCGCGCACTTCGGGCATGACATTGCTCATCGGAATGCTCACCAAATGATCGCGCGAAGGCGTTTTATCAAGGTTGCGACGCGCGGCAAGCGACGCGGGTGCCTTGCCCGTATCTTCGGCAATGATCTTTTTGATCGACGAAAGAATCTCTTCCATTGTTGGCTCACTATTCACTTCGGCCATAGATTTTGCCCCCGATTCTGGCACGTTAACCCTGATTTTTAACGTTTTGGCGGATTCTGGGCGGGTGTGTCAACTGTTCGTGTTGCAATAGGCGGCCCAACCTTATCCTCTTGGAAATCAAGGAAGCGGCCTTTGACACGTTTGTAATTGACCTCAGGATCGTAAAGCACACCGCCATCAAGCCCGAGATCGCGCGCCTCCGCCTGCCCCATTGCAGCAAGCAAGGTGAAGCCAGCAACATAGGCATTGCGCCGCGCACCGACGAGTTGCACCTGCGCGTTCAAAAGCTCCTGCTCGGCATTGAGAATATCAAGGATCGTGCGATTGCCCACCGAATTTTCGGCGCGCACGCCTTCGAGCGACAGCGCAGCGGCCTGCACCGCGACATCGGAGGACACGATGACTTCGTTCGATGCGCGCCAACTGGCGTAGGCAGTGCGCGTTTGCGACACAACGTCACGTTCGGCCGCAACGATGGCTTCAATCGCTTGGCTTGAACGCGCCTGCGCCTGACGCACTTGGGCTGAGACTTGGCCGCCAGCATAGAGCGGAAGCGTTATCTGCACCCCGGCTTGCGAGGTGTTGGACGTATTCGGCTGCGTTGGGCTTGGCGCTGAATTCAAAAAGTTGGAATAGCTCCGGTCGGCTGTTGCCGATACACGCGGGAGCGTCGCGGCGCGTGTCGTCTTGATGTCAAAACGCGCTGCGTCAGCATTTTTCTTTGCTGCCAGAAGATCCGGATTATTCTCAAGCGCTTTATTGACCGCAACCTCCGGATTGTCTGGCAGGTTGGGCAATTGCGGTGGTTCTTCAAGCGCGGTTGGCACATCGCCGACAAGCTGGATGTAGCGCTCTCGACTTGCGATCAACTGGGCTTCGGCGGTCTGCAATTGGCTCCGTGCAATCGCCAATCGCGACTCAGATTGCGCAATATCGGTACGGGTAAGATCCCCAACTTCAAATCGGTCTCGTGTGGCTTCAAGGTTTTTGCTGAGCACTTGCACTTGCTTGGCGTTGAGCGTGGCAATGCTGCCATCACGAATCACATCAAGATACGCCGCAACCACTTGGCTGAACAAACCAGACTCGGTGCCGCGAAGATTGGCTTGCCCGGCATCGACCCGTGCATCCGCTGCACGAATCGCATTTTTAACGCCCCCACCCTGATAAAGCGGCACATTGAGCGTTGCACGACCGCTCGCAATGCGTTTTGGCGAGAAGAAGTTGGTTGACGAAATGATCAGGTTTTCGGTCACCTGCGCGCCCAAATCAGCCGTTGGTCGACCGCGTGACCGCGCAATTGGCACGTTCTCATCGGTGGCACGCTGCCCGGCACGCGCGCCTGTCAGCGTTGGATTGGTGTTATACGCTTTGGTCAGCGCCTCACGCAACGTTTCAGCAGCCGCAGGTGCGACGCACAGCATTGCCGTTCCCGCGAGTAAAACAAGTTTAGAAAAATGCCGTACCATCATTATACTTTCAAAAAGCGAAGCCCTTGGCCGTTTCAAACCCCGGTAGTCGCACTGTTTCAACATCGGCAAAAGCGATGAGCGTACAAAAATCACCCGCCTTGCGGCCTGCGGCAAGCCGCGTTACGGCACCGCCATCAAGCCCGGTCAGCAATCGCCCACCCTCACGAAGCTGTGCAATAATGCGCGAATCAACCTGTTCAACAGCACCGTCAATCAGGATAACATCATAGGGCGCAGCGCCTTCCCATCCAGCCGCAAGTGGCCCTTGAACAAGCGCAACACGCGTACTGCCTGCCAAATTCGCCTGTCCCTGCGCAAACAATATGTCATCCTCTTCAACAGCAGTGACCGAGCCAACGAGTTCGGCGGCAACAGCGGCGGCATAACCAGTCGCCGCGCCGATGATCAGCAGTTTATCGACGGGGGACAGCTTGGCTTCGGTCAACAACCGCGCGGTTGCCATTGGCGCATTAAACGCACGGCCACCACCAAGCGGCACAGGCACATCAACATAGGCAAGGGCGCGCCGCTCTGCCGGCACAAAGCGCTCACGCGCGACACCTTCGATAGCGGCGATGACGCGGGGGTCATTCACATTATTGGTGCGAAGCTGGCTTGCGACCATGGCTGCGCGCATTGCGGAAAAGTTTTGTTCAGTCACATGGGCCTCGTGGCATAACTGTTTTAGTTGTGCAATACACAACCGACGAAAAGGCGATTTACTCCGATAAATGCCAATCGCCAAGACTTGACTCTGCGCCCTCTCCGCCGCAAAGCCGCGCTTCCGCACCGAGGCCCGATGGCGGAGTGGTGACGTAGAGGACTGCAAATCCTCGCACGCCGGTTCGATTCCGGCTCGGGCCTCCAAATATCAGGGTGTAACAATCCCAAACGGCACTGTCGGCGCAGCCGGATCGAAACTTGTCGTGAGCGCTTGAAGTGCGCTTACATCGCCCTCAATTTTCATAATCCCCGCTTGGATCAATTCGATTGGCGGACGACCAGCGAACAGCATCGCGAGGAAAGCTGCGCGCGGCATTGTTACGGTTGCCTGCACTGGATCATCAACGCCTGCCTCCTGCACCATCACTGCGTTGCGTAGCGTGATTCGCGTGCGTTCTTTACGTTCGGGAAAAACGAAAGCGACCGCGACATCCTTGCCAGCCGCTTTTACCGGGTCAATCCGAATCGCGAGCAGTTCAAAAAGCTGGCTGGTGTCGGTAGCGGCAATGAAATCAGCCGAAACCGTAGTCGAAGTTATGGTCGACGGGATCACCCGCGCCTCCTGTGCGCCAGTCAGATACATATTACGCCACAGCATTCCCTCTGCCTGATAGCCAAGCTGTTCAAACGAACGCGCGAGCAGTTCGCGGGCGGGCATGTTATCCTTGTTGGCAAAAACAATCCGGCTCGCCACTTCGGCTGACCAGCGGTAATCGGCTGCATCAAACGCGGTCTGTGCAACTTTGAGCGCAGCCTTGCCTCCGCCCATCGCCGCGACATAGCGCTTGCCCGCCTCTTCAGGCGGCCAAGCGTTCAAATTAGCGGGATTGGCATCATACCAGCCAAGGTAACGCTGATAGACTGCCTTCGCATTGTGCCGCATCGTCCCATAATAGCCGCGATTATACCATTGCTTTGCAAGCACATCGGGTAGCGCAATCTGTTCGGCAATCTCAGCGCCGTTGAAGCCTTTGTTCATGAGCCGCACCGATTGATCATGGAGGTATTTATATGCGTCACGGTGTGAGGCGACATAGCTTGCTATCGCTTGATTGCCGAAACGCGGCCAGCCGTGCGAGTTAAACAGTACGGTTGTCCTTGCACCGTAAAGCCGTTGGCTTTCGGTAAGATAGCCGGCCCAAGACTTAGCGTCACGTACCAGCGCGCCGCGCGGCGGCAAGATGTTGTGCATCGATACATTGGCATTTTCTGAAAGGCACAGCGCGCCGAGATCAGGCAAAAAGAAATTCATCTCGGCAGGCGCTTCGGTATTCGGCGTCACCTGAAATTCAAAGCGGACACCGTCAAGCGTCACGATTTCGCCGGTGCGTTCGATAAGCTTGGTCGGTGCGATCAGCGTCACCGTGCCTGACGCAAGCCTAGCCCCAATTCCCGCTCCAGTCTGACCGGCTGGCCCAACAGATAGTGTCGTCCCAAACTGATAAGTCGCGCGCCGGTTCATTGCCGGGCCAGCGGTTAGATTTTCGCTGACGGCATGATCCATGAAACCTGTAGGCGCAATGATCTGCACCTTGCCCGATGCGACATCGGCTGCATCAACAACGCCCTTAACCCCGCCGAAATGGTCGGCATGGCTATGGGTATAGATGATCGCAATCACGGGCTTATTGCCGACATGCTCCTTCACCAACTCCATCGCAGCAGCAGCGGATTCGCGTACGGTCAGCGGGTCAACGATGATGAAGCCTGTTTTGCCCTCAATGATGCTCATCACCGAAATATCGAAACCGCGCACCTGCCAAATGCTTGGCGCAACCTTGTACAGGCCGTGTTTACGGATCAAGCCAAGGTGCCGCCATAGGCTTGGGTTGGCAGTCGTTGGTGCAGCCGCATTTGCAAAATCATAGGCCGATAAATCCATGACGATCTTGCCATCTGCTGCGCGGATCACAGGATCTTTGCGCGTGGCGACAAAGCCGCGCGTTGCCAATTCTTCCTCGCTGCGATCCGCCCAAGGCAAATCTTGCCCAAACGCCCGATTGGCTTCGATAGTTTGAGGCGTGGCAGTTTGCGGTTGAGCAAAAGCTGAAAACGTTGAGACAAATACCGCACCAACTGCAATTGCGTAACGAATAGACATAGAATGCTCCCCACAGCGAACAATAGGGTTGTGACACAAACAATGTCATTTTCCAACTACCATTCCCGATAGCCAGCGCCAGCCGCGCACGATAAGGCTTGGCGCGATGACAGACAGCAAATGGCAGTTCTGGGTTGATCGCGGCGGCACATTTACTGATGTGATTGCCCGCGCGCCCAACGGTGCGACCATCACCAAAAAACTGCTGTCCGAAAATCCCGGATTCTATACCGATGCAACCGTTGCCGCGATGCTTGAGATTACCGGGGTTGCGACAGGGCCATTGCCGCCTGCTGAACTGCGGATCGGAACGACCGTGGCGACCAATGCGCTGCTTGAGCATAAGGGTGCCCCTGTCCTGCTTGCGATCACACGCGGCTTTGGCGATGCGCTGCGGATTGGCTATCAGGAGCGGCCTGAACTGTTTGTGCGCGAAATCAAAGTGCCGCCACCGCTCTACGCTGACGTGGTTGAAATCGTGGAACGCGTGGACGCGCAGGGCACTATCCTGATCCCGCTTGATGAAACCGAAGCAAAGGCCGATTTGCAGGCGGCCTATGACAAAGGGTTACGCTCGGTCGCCATCGGTTTGATGCACGGTTATCGTTATCAAGCGCATGAGGCCACGCTTGCAAGGCTGGCGGGCGAAATTGGCTTCACCCAGATTTCAGTCAGCCACCGCGTTGCGCCGCTGATCAAGCTGATCGGGCGCGGCGATACCACATTGGCTGATGCCTACCTCTCGCCCGTGTTGCGCGCCTATGTTGATGGGCTTCAGGCCGGGATTGGCAGCGAGGTTTCGACGCTGTTCATGCAATCAAGCGGCGGGCTAGCCAGCGCGAACGCCTTCCACGGTAAGGACGCGATCCTCTCTGGCCCGGCGGGCGGGATCGTCGGCATGGCGCAAACCGCGACGCAAGCCGGCTTTGACCATATCATCGGTTTTGACATGGGCGGCACATCAACTGACGTGTCGCACTACGCAGGCCAATATGAGCGTGACAGCGAAACAATGGTTGCGGGCGCGCGCATCCGTGCGCCGATGATGCGGATCCACACCGTGGCTGCGGGCGGCGGATCAATCTGTCGGTTTGAGGGCGGGCGCTTTCAAGTTGGCCCGCATTCGGCAGGTGCAGTGCCGGGGCCAGCATCCTATCGGCGCGGCGGGCCGCTGACCGTTACTGATTGCAATGTTATGCTCGGCAAAATCCAGCCCGCGCATTTTCCCAAGCTCTTTGGCGAAGTTGGAAATTTGCCGCTTGATGATGCGGTGGTGGCGGAGAAATTCGCCGCGCTCGTTGCCGAAGTCAAAACAGCAACTGGACAGACAGTCACGCCCGAACAAGCCGCCGAGGGCTTCATAACGATTGCGGTCGCCAATATGGCCAATGCGATCAAGAAAATTTCAGTCGCGCGCGGACATGACGTTATGCGCTATACACTCGCCTGTTTTGGCGGGGCTGGTGGACAACATGCCTGCCGCGTCGCCGATGCGCTGGCGATGGAGCACGTGATGATCCACCCGCTTGGCGGCGTGCTTTCGGCTTATGGCATGGGATTGGCAGATCGCCGGGTATTGCGTGAAGCGACACTGGGCCTCCCGCTCGGAGTGGAAACGGTGGACGCTCTCAAAGCCGCGATTGCAGTTCTTGGAGACAAAGCCGAAGCGGCCCTGCGCGCGCAAGACATTGGCGATGCAGATGTGCACCGCGAAACCCTCGTCCACATCCGCCATCTGGGAACCGATAGCAGTATCGCTATTCCACACGCTCCACTTGCCGAAATGGAGGCCGCGTTTGCCGCGCGCCATCAGGCACAGTTTGGGTTTGTGGGCGAGACTGGCTTGATCGCTGAAATGATTGGGGTTGAGGTGATTGCGTCTAGAGCAGACGAGGTAATGCTTGGGTTCGATTTGCCAAAAACATCAGCCGCACCAATCGCTGAAGTCGCCTGTTTCATGGACGGTGAAGCCCGCCCTACCCCGCTCTACGACAGGGCATCGCTCGCCTCCGGATTTTCGGCAAACGGCCCGGCGATCATCCTTGATCCGGTTTCGACTACCATCGTTGAGCCCGGCTGGCGCGTGGCGGTGGACGCCATCGGCAACCTCATCCTCACTCGCCATACCCCCCGCACGATTACCACAGCCGTCGGCACCGAAGTTGATCCCATCCGCCTCGAAATCTTCAATGGCCTGTTCATGGCGATTGCCGAGGAAATGGGCGCGGCGCTCCAGCAGAGCGCATCCTCAGTCAACATCCGCGAACGGCTCGATTTTTCCTGCGCGCTGTTTGATGCAAGCGGGAGCCTTGTCGCCAACGCGCCGCACATGCCCGTCCATCTTGGCTCAATGGGTGAAAGTGTGCGGACGATCCTGACGCGGCGTGCAGGAACCATCAACGCAGGCGATGTTTACGCACTCAACGCGCCCTATGACGGCGGCACCCATTTGCCCGATATCACAGTGATCATGCCGGTGTTTGTTGAGGATAGCGACAGCCCCGCCTACTTCGTCGCGGCGCGCGGTCATCACGCAGATATCGGCGGAATCTCACCAGGATCAATGCCGCCGAATAGCCAGAGCGTTGAGGAAGAAGGCGTCCTGATCGACAATGTCCAAATCGTTGAAGGCGGGCGTTTTCTTGAAAGCGAAGTGCGCGCGCTGCTCGGCTCGGGGCGCTGGCCATCGCGCAATAGTGATCAGAATATTGCTGACTTGAAGGCGCAAGTTGCAGCCTGTGCCAAGGGTGCATCCGAACTGCGCCGCATCTCCGCCGATTATGGCGCTGGGGTTGTCGCGGCCTATATGCGCCATGTTCAGGCCAATGCGGAGGAAACCGTCCGCCGCCTGATCGCGCGGCTTTCCGACGGGCATTTCCGCTACGCAATGGATAATGAGGCGGTGGTTGAGGTCAGTGTTCGCGTTGATCAGGCAAGCCGATCAGCCACCGTCGATTTCACGGGTACGTCAGCGCAACTCAGCGGCAATTTCAACGCGCCATTGCCCGTCGTCCGCGCGGCGGTGCTTTATGTCGTCCGCACTCTGGTTGATGATCCAATCCCAATGAACGAAGGCTGCCTGCGCCCGATCACGATCATCGTTCCCGAAGGATCGATGCTCAATCCGCGCTATCCCGCTGCCGTTGTTGCGGGCAATGTCGAAACCAGCCAAGTGGTGACTGACGCGCTATTTGGCGCACTTGGCGCGATGGCGGGGGCGCAGGGAACGATGAATAATTTCACCTTTGGCAATGACACTTATCAATATTATGAAACAATTGCCGGTGGCGCAGGCGCCGGGCCGGACTTTGACGGCGCGTCGGTAATCCAAACGCACATGACCAACAGCCGCCTGACCGACCCTGAAATATTGGAGACGCGCTTTCCCGTGCTGCTTGAAGAGTTTTCGATCCGGCGTGGTTCAGGCGGAGACGGCGCGCATAAGGGCGGCGACGGCGGAACACGGCGCATCCGTTTCCTTGAGGCGATGGAGGCGGGCATCCTCTCCAACCGCCGCAAAGTGCCGCCGTTCGGCCTTGCCGGCGGCGCATCCGGCGCGCTGGGTGCAAACCGGGTCGAACGGGTGGACGGCAGTGTCGAGCATCTGGGTGCGACTGCGGCGGTACAGATGCAAGCGGGTGATGTCTTCGTGATCGAAACACCCGGCGGCGGTGGATTTGGGAGGGCAGTGTAATGTGGACACTCGCCGGAATCGCGGTGATCGTTGCGGGATTTATGCTGCGCTTCAATCCGCTGCTTGTGATTGTCGTTTCAGCATTGGTGACGGGCCTAGCCGCAGGGCTTGATCTCCAAGCAATCATCGCAGCCTTTGGCAAGGCGTTCAATGACTCGCGCTATGTCAGCGTCGTTTGGATCGTCCTTCCGGTTATTGGATTGCTTGAAGCGTTCGGCCTTCAGGAGCGCGCACGCGGGCTAATCGCTGGCCTCAAAGGCGCGACCGTCGGGCGGTTGCTCACTGGCTATCTGCTGATACGGCAGGCGACCGCCGCCCTTGGCCTCACCTCAATCGCTGGTCACCCGCAAACAGTGCGTCCACTGGTTGCACCAATGGCTGAGGCGGCAGCGCAGCAGCAAAACGGCACACTGAGCGAAGACGAAAGCGAGACGGTCAAGGCCTATTCGGCGGCGACTGATAATGTCGGGCTGTTCTTCGGCGAGGATATCTTCCTCGCGATTGGATCGATCCTGCTGATGAAGGGTTTGCTTGAACAATACGGCATCATCCTTGATCCGTTTGAGCTTTCAGTCTGGGCGATCCCCACCGCGATTGCGGCGTTCCTGATCCACGGGTTCCGCCTGTGGCGGCTTGACCGGAGGCTGGCGCGGAAATGATCACGCTCACTTATGTCTATTGGCTCGCGGGTGCTGCTTTTGCTGCCTACAGCCTGCTTGGCCTGCGTAATCGACGCCCCGGCAACGCAGCATTTTGGGGATTGCTCGCGCTCAGTATGTTTGCTGGTGATAGACTCGGTGATTTCGGTAACGGTGTGCTTGTGCTTGGGCTGGTCGGCATTGCTGGCTTTGGCGGCCTCAAACGTGCGGGTAGCGATGAAGTGACCCTCGCGGTTAAGCAAGAGCGCGCCACACACCACGGCAATAGCCTGTTCGCCATCGCGCTGATTATCCCCGCCACTGCGCTCATCGGCACGCTCCTTTTCAAATATATCCCGGAGTGGATTGACCCCAAGCAAGTCACACTGATCTCACTTGCGCTCGGTGTCCTCATCGCGCTCGCGGTTGGCTATGCCCGGCTGCGGCCTGCGCTTATGCTCCCGCTCCAGCAAGGCAGCCGCTTGATCGACTCGGTCGGCTGGGCGGCGATCCTGCCGCAAATGCTGGCGAGCCTTGGCGCGGTGTTCGCGCTGGCGGGGGTCGGCGATGTTGTTGGCGGGCTTGCGGGCCAAGCGATCCCGCAAGGCAGCTTGATCGGCGCGGTGCTTGCTTACGGGCTTGGCATGGCGCTCTTCACGATGGTGATGGGCAATGCCTTTGCCGCCTTCCCAGTGATGATCGCGGCGATTGGGATGCCGCTGCTGATCAAGCAATATGGCGGCGATCCCGCGATTGTCTGCGCGATTGGGATGCTTGCCGGATTTTGCGGGACATTGATGACTCCGATGGCCGCGAACTTCAACCTTGTTCCCGCAGCCCTCCTCGAACTCAAGGATAAGAACGGCGTGATCAAGGCGCAGATTGGCACCGCGCTTCCGTTGCTCGCGGTCAACATCGCGCTCATCTATCTGCTGGCGTTTCGGTGAGCGGCCTGACCCCCGAAATCGCCGCGCAATTTGCGCGCGCAACGCTTGGCCATCTCGGCCGACAATATCCATACAAGCTTGATCTCGTGCTGAATGGCCCTGAGGACGCCGTACCGCCAATCGCGCTCCATCCAATCTTTCATGGCAGTTTTGATTGGCACAGTTGCGTTCACGGCTGGTGGCAAGTGATGCGGATTGCGCGTCAATATCCTGACCTTCCCGAGGCTGCGCAGATTCGCGCGCGCGCCAATGAAATGCTGGTTCCCGAAAAGGTCGCGGGCGAACTCGCGTTCCTCTCGCGACCAATGGCAACTGCGTTTGAGCGTCCCTACGGCTGGGCATGGCTCCTCGCGCTCCACGGCGAACTTGCGCTGCAAGATGCGCCGTGGGCTGCCACACTTGAGCCGCTTGCGCGCGCCTTTGCTGATCGCTTTCACGCGTTCCTGCAAAAGCTCACTTACCCACTTCGCGTTGGCACCCATTTCAACATTGCCTTCGCGCTGACGCTGGCGGGCGACTGGGCAGCAAAGCATGATACCCCTCTTGCCACACTGATTGGGACACGCGCGCGGGATTGGTTCTCTGGCGACCGCGACTGTCAGGCATGGGAACCCGGCGGCGATGAATTTCTCTCACCAGCCCTGTGCGAAGCGCTGTTCATGAGCCGGACGCTTGAGCGCAAAGCATTTGCGGAGTGGTTCCACGCCTTCCTCCCTCGCCTCGAAAGCCGCGAGCCGATAACGCTCTTCACCCCTGCCACCGTATCTGATCGAAGCGACGGCAAGATTGCACATCTTGACGGCCTCAACCTCAGCCGCGCTTGGTGCTGGCGCGGGATTGCCCACGCACTTGGGGCCGATCACCCAATCGCTGCGATTGCCGAACACACCGCCTGCCGCCACCTTGATGCCAGCCTCCCCCACGTCACCGGAGACTATATGGGCGAACATTGGCTGGCTACCTTTGCGCTCCTGGCATTGTTGGAATAGCCATAACTTGAGGTGCGAGTGGTTGGCGGCGCTAATCGCTCAACCGCTTTGACCGCGCAGCACTTTCCTGCCAGAAACGCGACATGACCAACACAGATTTCGCGCCTACCAAGGGCATGAGCGACGGCGATATTGCCGATACGATAACCGCGATTCTCGCCAACACGACGCTGACCGAAAAGGTCGCGATGATGTCTGGCCGGGGGTTTTATAAGGCCTATGTCGAGGATGGGCGCGTCTGGGCGGCGCGGCCTTACCGCGCGGGCGGCGGATGTGAGCGGCTGAATGTGCCCGCGCTGTGGTTCACTGATGGCCCGCGCGGGGTGGCGCGGGGTAACTCAACCGCCTTCCCCTGCACAATGGCGCGCGGGGCAAGCTTTGACACTGACCTTGAACAGCGCATCGGCATCGCGATGGGAGCCGAGGTGCGCGCGCAGGGGTGCAACCTGTCAGGTGCGGTCTGCGTCAACCTGCTGCGCCATCCCGGCTGGGGCAGAGCGCAAGAAACTTACGGCGAAGACCCGCATCATCTTGGCGCAATGGGTGCCGCACTGGCAACGGGCATCCAGCATCATAATGTGATCGCAACGGTCAAGCATTTCGCCGCGAACTCGATTGAAAATGCGCGGTTCAAAGTGAATGTTGAGATGGACGCGCGGACGCTGCGTGAGGTGTACCTGCCCCATTTCAAGACGATTCTTGATGCCGGGTGCGCCAGCGTGATGAGCGCGTATAACAAGGTCAACGGCCCCTACTGCGGGCATAATCACGAACTGCTGACTGACATTTTGCGCGGGGACTGGGGCTTTAACGGCTTTGTCCATTCGGACTGGATGCTCGGCGTTTACGGGCCCGACGGGGCAGTGGCAGGGCTTGATGTCGAAAATCCCGAGCCTGTGCATTACGGCGAAAAGCTGATCGCTGAGGTAGAGGGCGGGCGGATTGAGAGCGCAGTGATTGACCGCGCCTGCACACGCATTCTGACGACGCTATACAGTTTTGCAAGCGCGCGAGACCCGCTGCCCGATTATCCGCTGTCGCTTGTGGCGAGTGAGGATCACCGTGCACTTGCGCGTGAGGCCGCACAGAAATCGGCGGTGCTGCTCAAGAACGAGGGTCTGCTTCCCTTGGCAGCAGATACCAAAGTGGCGATGTTCGGGCGATTGGCTGATCTTGAAAACACAGGCGACAATGGCTCAAGCAAGGTTCGTGCGCCCTATGTCATCACCCCCTACGCCGGGATGCGCGCGGCGCTTGGTGAGAGCGTGACGCTGGCAGTCGATGAACATGATCTTGAGGCGGCGGCACAGGCCGCGCGCGCGGCTGACGTTGCCATTGTCGTTGTGGGCTACACTGCCGAGGAAGAAGGCGAATATATTCCCGGCGAAATGGCGGCAGGGCTTTCGGGCCAAGATGCGCAGGGACGCGTCCGCGCGATTGGCGGCGACCGTGACAATCTCGGTTTGCCGGGTGATCAGGTCGCTTTGATCAAAGCAGTCTCCGCAGCCAATCCGCGCACACTGGTGGTGATCGTTGCCGGCTCGGCAGTGCTGGTGGAGGAATGGGTGGACGGGGTCGCTGGCATTCTCCAGACTTTTTACGCCGGAATGGAGGGTGGCACTGCGCTCGCTGATCTCGTCAGCGGCACGGTCAATCCATCGGGCAAATTGCCCTTCACCGTGGCGCGCGATGCGGGCGATTACCCGTTCTTTGACAAGGATGCCGACACCATCACTTATGGCCCGCTCCACGGGTATACGCTGTTCGAAGAAAGTGGCATAACCCCGCGTCACCCCTTCGGATATGGCCTGTCCTATACTCGCTTTGCCTACAGAGACATCGCCGCACGCGTTGTTGGCGATCAGGTGGAGGCCTCAATCACTGTTGCCAATATCGGCGATGTGGCAGGCCGCGAAGTTGCCCAGCTTTATATCGGTTTTCCCGGCAGCGTGAAGCGCCCACACAAACTGCTGCGCGGCTTTGCCTCTGTGCCGCTTGTCGCAGGGGAAACACGGCGGATTGATTTTGCGGTGCTGCTGTCCGAGCTTGGTTGGTGGGATGAGGCGGCGCACGGTTGGCAGATTGAACCGGGCGTCCACCACGTCTACATCGGCGGCGACAGTGCCGCAGCGGAGGCCTGCACAGCGCAGTTCACATTGGCTTGACTGATATACAGCGCGCCGAAAACCGGACGCGCGCGCTCGGCCTTCGGCTGTTCGGGATTTCATGCCTTGCGCTAATGACGGTGCTGGTCAAATTGGCCAGCGACTCCGGTGTCCATCTGGCTGAGATTATGTTCTGGCGGCAATCGCTCGCGGTGCCTGTGGTGCTCGCTTGGGTGATCGCCGGGCCGGGGCTTGCTTCACTCGCCACCAAACGGTTCGGCGCGCATGTCACGCGGAGTGCGCTTGGGCTGACGAGTATGACCTTTTACATGGGGTCGATAACGCTCCTGCCGCTGGCTGAGGCGACGACGCTTGGTTTCACCACGCCGATTTTCGCGACGATCCTTGCGGCACTTGTTTTGCGCGAGAAGGTTGGCAAGCACCGGATCGCCGCCGTGATCGCTGGCTTCATCGGCGTCCTTGTGATTGTTCAACCGGGTGGAACGCATATTCCAGCCACGGGTGCTGCGGTTGGCCTGATCGCGGCGGTCTCGGTTGCGATTACCAGCCTCCAAATCCGCGATATGGGTCGTACCGAGGGGGCCGCGACCACGGTGTTCTGGTTTTCAGCGCTTTCGATCATTCCGATGGGGCTGCTGCTGCCCTTTTTCATCACTTCGCATGACGGCTATGAATGGGCGCTGCTCGCAGGCATTGGCACGCTTGGCGGGATTGGCCAGATCGGGCTGACAGCGGCGCTTAGGCTTGCGCCCGTTTCAACCGTGATCGGGATGGATTATATCAGCCTGCTCTGGTCAAGCCTGTTTGGCTGGTTGATCTGGAATTATGTGCCGGGGCCAGCGACATGGATTGGGGCGGCCATCATTATCGTCAGTGGCCTGTATATCGCTTGGCGTGAACACCACCTCAGCATATCGCGCGAAACGGAGATTGTCGCATGACCAAGCCAACGCTTTACCACTGCAATGACGCGCGCTCGTTCCGCTGTGTCTGGGCCGCAGAGGCGGTTGGGCTTGATTATGCGCTTGAGACGATGCCCTTCCCGCCGCGCTTTCATGTGCCCGCCTATAAGCAGATCAACCCGCTCGGTACGATCCCGTGCTGGGTGGACGGTGATATCAACCTGACTGAGTCCGTCGCGATTTGCCAGATCATGGTGCGCGGCACATCGCTTGAAGTCACACCCGATGAGGCCGATTATCCCGCCTATCTCAACTGGCTCCACCGCAGCGATGCGACGCTGACGTTCCCGCTCGCGATCATGCTGCGTTACAGTGTCTTTCCAAAACCCGAAGATCGCAAGCCAGAGATTGCCGAGGATTACAAACTCTTTTTCCTTGGCCGCGCGCGCAGCATCGAGGCAGCCCTTGGCGATGGGCGGGAGTGGCTCGTCGGCGGGCGGTTCACGATTGCCGACATTTGCATCGGTTATGCCGTGATGCTGGCGGGCAATTTGGGGCTACACGGCGAACTGGGTGAAGCAACGCTCGCTTGGTGGGGACGGTTGAAAGACAGTGACAGCTTCAAAGCGGCAAAGGCACGGCAGAAAAGCGCCAAGTAATCACCCGTTCCCAAACGGTAAATAATATGTCATCTTCCCGCTTACAAGTTGGGAGGCAATGATGGATCGGAAACGACTGCCGCCACTCGCGGCGCATGCTTTGCGTAAATTTGCTGATGCAATGTTCCACGGCGTCGATATGAAAATTTCATCGCAGCAGGTTGTTGATAATATTCAGGAACAATTCGCCAAATTCACCAGCGATAAGCCGCAGGAAATTGCTATTGCGCTCACCGGACTATGGGCGATTGGCGGCGGCCCTTGGTTTTCTGCACGCAGCAATGCCTCACGCCAGCGCTGGCTCAACATCCATTTGCGCGGGTCGAAACTGAACATTGTTCAGGATATCGCCCGACTGCGCGGTGTCGTCTATGCGGGATATTACGGCCATTGGATCGGCGTCGATCAGGATGACAATCGCGATAACCCAGTGCTTGGTCAGCTTGGTTTCACGCTCCCCAAGCACCGCCCACACCGTCCAGCAGATCAGCCGCAACTTACCGAATTTCTCGATCTTGACCTGAAAGCGGACGCCTTCATTCCTGAAGGCATGGTTCCGTCTGATGCCGAAATCATCATCATCGGTTCGGGCGCGGGCGGGGCGACGGCAGCGGCGGCACTCGCCAAAAAAGGCCATCAGGTTTTGATCCTTGAAGCTGGATCACATTATCCGACAACGCAAATTACCCACCAAGAGGCGCATATGACGGCGAGCGTCTATGTTGATGGCGGGCTGCAAACGACGAAGGATAATGACATTATCGTCTTTCAGGGACGGATGGTTGGCGGATCGACGGTGATCAACAACGGCATTTTTCTGGGCGCGCTCACGGGCGGGCATTTGCATCCCGATGCCAAAGATCCGTTTGATACTTGGAATGCACTTGGCGCGGGGCTTGATCGGTCTTTACTCGAAAAGGCCTTTTACGATGTTGGCGCGGCACTTGCCATCAATCCAGTGCAGGATTTTCAGGGCAAGAATAATGGCCCGCATCTGCTCGAAGGCTGGCGCAAGCTTTATACCGCCGCTGGCAACGTGCGCGATGCGCGAGCACCAGCGCGGTGGTTCGTCAAAAACTTTGGCCCGGTAAGCCGCAACGGTGGCTGCGCGTACTGCGGTTATTGCAATACTGGCTGCCCCTACGGTCGTCATAATGCAATGCCGCAATCCTTCCTGCGTGACGCTGTGGCGGGTGGCGCAAAAATCCTTGCCGATGCCACCGCTACCGAAATCCTGTGGGGCGCGCCAGACGTTGACGGCAACCGGGTGGCGAGCGGCGTCAAAATCAGGCTCGAAAACGGCACAAGCCATATCATCGCGGCACGGCGCGGCGTTGTCGTCGCCTGCGGAACGATGGCATCAAGCCGGTTGCTGAATGCCAGCGGAATCCTCGAAAGCGGCAGCGGTATTTCGCTCAATATCGCCAGCCCGGTGCCTGCCCTCATGCCCGAAGGCACCGACGTCAGGGCGTGGGATGAAGATCAGATGGCAACCTATGTTGATCAGGGCGAATATTTGCTTGAATCGCATTTTCAGCCGCCGATGAGCATGGCAACGCTCATGCCGGGCTGGTTTGCCGAGCATCACCGACGGATGCGCAATTATAACCGGACGGTGTCGGCGGGTATCCTCTTTCCGGTTGACCGGATCGGCGCAATGGTTGGCGGTAAGCTGAAAATGAAACTTGGCGAGGCTGAGCTTTCTCTAGCAAGGCGCGCACTGGCAAAGCTGTGCGCAGTACATTTCGCGAACGGCGCAATTGAGGTCTATCCGCCACTGTTGACTGGCGAGACGCTTATGCCGTGCAGCGAAGCCGAGGCGCTGACCTATTTTGAGGATCGGATCAAACAGCCCGATGACATAGTGCTTTCAAGCTCGCACCCACACGGCGGCAACGCGATCAACGCTGACCCCGAAAAGGGGGTCGTCGATCCGCAACTACGCGTTCACGGCACCACCAACCTGTTCGTCACCGACGCCAGCGTCTTCCCGAGCAACATGCGTGTAAACGCGCAATATTCGACGATGGCGATATCGTATTACGCAATGGCACTACACGCGCCGTTCGGGCGGTAGGGGGTTGATTTACGGCCAATTACAGCAGCCGTCATTGCGAGCGAAGCGCGGCAATCCAGTAGCGATGGTGGGGCTGGATTGCCACGCTTCGCTCGCAATGACAGGGTGGATTGAACAAAATTTCTTTGGCAAGCGATGGCAAATCTGGCAGCTAACCATCTGTCCTAGCTAACTTAACTATAAGATCAGCGGTGCGGTGCGGCAGCACAGATTTATGATATCGGATAAGCTCTTTTTGCAGTTCGTCCAACCCATGAAAATCATCTCCGCCTCCATATTCGACGGGTGCTTTCTCAACCCAGCGTTTCAAGCTATCTTCTTCACCTTTGATAATCTCTTCAGCGCACTTATCGCCTATCAAAACATCGCGTTGATCAACCCAGTCCTCATCAGGATATGCCCACATTCGTCTAACTCTAACGACATAAATCTTATAGTCGGGAGAAACCCCAAGCCGAGAAAGCACATCTTGGACGAGGCAACCCTCCACGATCAATCGAGGTTTTTCAGCTATACTGTCTCGCAGCTCAGAATATCGCAGTGCTTCAAAATAACAGTTCTGGTTCTTCTCAAGGAAATCATCCAAATTGACCGATTGGAAACCCAATTCCTCGCCGAGCGGTTTTGTGAGTGTCGATTTTCCAACGCCGTCGAAGCCGTCAATGCTAATCAAGCGCGCCGACTTTGGTATCTGGGGAAGCAATTCAGTCTTAACAAAATGTTGAATTTGATTCTCTGCGTCGAGATCATTACGTCGCAACACATCCATTCTGATTTGCGGTACCTCGCCGTAAACAGGATGAGTCATAAAATCACCTTGGCCCTCAATTCACCTGCCGCTCATACCCAACCCAATAGGGCGCACGGAGGTCTTTGCGGAGGATTTTCCCGCTTGCGTTGCGCGGGAGGGCGGCGATCACGTCAATCGTCTTAGGCACTTTGAATGCCGCAATCTTTGCGCGTGTCCAAGCAATGACATCCGCTTCGTCAATCGTAGCACCAGGTTTAGGAACGCAAACGGCCTTGACCGCCTCACCCCATTTTTCATCAGGCACGCCGATCACCGCAACCTCAGCAATTGCGGGGTGACCGTAAATCGCGCTTTCAACCTCGGCGGGATAAACATTTTCGCCGCCCGTGATGATCATGTCTTTCATCCGGTCATGGATGAAAAGATAGCCATCCTCATCAAGGTAGCAGGCGTCGCCGGTGCGAATCCAGCCATCATCAGTCACAGTCTTTGCGGTCGCCTCGGGCAGTTTCCAATAGCCAATCATGTTGTTTGATGAACGGGTCATCAGTTCACCGACTTGGCCCGTCGGCACTTCATTGCCGTCCTCATCAACGACCTTGAGTTCAACGCCGGGCAGTGCCCGCCCCGCCGCGCGCATCCGGATATTGCCCGCCGGATCATGATCCTCGGGCCACAGCGATACGATGGTGCCAGTCGTTTCAGTCATGCCGTAAGCTTGAATAAATTCAGCGCCGAACACCTTGATACATTCGCGGAGCAACTCCAACGGGATCGGTGCCGCGCCGTATATGATGTAGCGCAGGCGGCTGAAATCAGTGATCATCGCGCGCGGATGGTTGATCACCATCTGGAGGGCAGCAGGCACCATGAAGAAGCGGGTGACGCCGCCCTTCTCAACCGCATCAAGCACCCCGTCAGGCGTGAATTCAGCCAGCACATAGGCAGGCACCCCCGCCGCAAGCGCCATCACGCCGAGGCCAGTACCGCCAATATGCGCGCACGGCATCGCGACCAGCGCGACTTCACCCTCCTCCCAAACCGACCACGGAATGCCCGCATCAGCGGCGGGCAGACGCAGCCCGAACAAATTCTGGTTTGAAAGTACCGCGCCCTTTGGATTGCCAGTTG
This sequence comes from Sphingomonadales bacterium, assembly GCA_043728175.1. Taxonomy (GTDB): domain Bacteria; phylum Pseudomonadota; class Alphaproteobacteria; order Sphingomonadales; family Sphingomonadaceae; genus Aquisediminimonas. Next base: position 4,646 of record JAYTMV010000158.1, on the reverse strand, counting down.
TGCCCGAGGTGTAAAGCTGGAGCACCGCCTCATCTGGGGCTGCGGGTTCAAAATCGGTGCGCGTGGCTCCGTCGATCCAAGCACGCGCCTCTTCGGCAGAAAACTCACGTTCGACATGGGGAAGAGTCTTCGCAATGTCGCTCACGGTGCCTTCAAAACCCGGCCCAGCGAAGAACAGACGCGCCTCTGTATCGCCAACGATATAGCCAACCTCCGTGGGCGACAGCCGCCAACCTACCGGCACCATGACAACGCCGAGCCGCGCCGCGCCGTAAAGCAGCGTAAAATAAAGGTCAGAGTTTTTGCCGAGCCATGCGATCCTATCGCCCTTGCCAAGGCCTGCGGATTGCAGCGCCGCGACGACCTGTGCCGTTCGCGCTTCAAGCCCAGCGAAGGTTAGCACCCGATCTTCTTCGATCAGCGCTGGGACATCAGGTTTTGCCCGCGCCCATTCGCTGATGAAGCCATCAAATGAGAGCAAAGTCGGCCCAAGCAAAGCAGTATCGGTCATTCGGCATCCATCCTCTCGGTTCTTATGAAACCCATTCTAGCCAAAATGCGGCTACACACAAATTTTCACATATCGTTAACCACATCAGAGTAAGTTGACGCTGCGTAAAGCTGTTGAACTGAGATTTTTTGATGCCGAACATATCTACGCGAACAGGCCTGATGCCGAATTGGAATCATGATGGCAGGCGGGCCGAACGGCTCGATGTGCGGATGAGGGCGTCGCTGCGCGAATCGGGATGCACGAAATTTAACGTCGAAGTGATCGATATGTCGATCAGTGGCTTTCGCTTTGAAACAGCGTACTCAATTGCCCCGTCGAGCCGCGTTTGGCTGACCATACCCGGATTGGCCGCGCTTGAAGCGATTGTCGCTTGGCAAGATCGCTATTGCTATGGCTGCTACTTTGTTGATCCGCTGCATATCGCAGTGTTTGACCATATCGTCGGGCAGCACCGCTAATTAACCGACCTTACGCAGAAAAACGGTGCCGGCTGAATAGCCAGCGCCGAATGAACAGATTAGCCCGAGATCGCCCGCCACCAGATCATCACTGTTGAGATGGAAGGCAATGATTGATCCCGCCGATGACGTGTTGGCATAAGTATCAAGCACCGTCGGGCTTTGATCATCATTCGCTTCATGGCCAAGGACACGCGCGGCGATCATGCGGTTCATCCCCTTATTGGCTTGATGCAGCCACAGCCGCCGAAGCTGAGCAGGTTCGAGCGCGAGCCGCGCCAGTTCGTCAACAATCATTTCGGCGACCATCGGCACAACTTCTTTGAAAACCTTACGCCCCTCCTGAACAAAAAGTTTGTCGGCACTGTCCCGTGCTTCGGGCGCGGTACGGTTGAGGAACCCGAAATTATTGCGAATATTATTGGAAAAGCGAGTTTTGAGCTTAGTGCCGACAATCTCCCAATGCTTTGCCGGAGCAATATCCTTTGCCTCAACAAGGATCGCGGTTGCAACATCGCCGAAAATAAAATGACTGTCGCGGTCACGCCAGTTGAGATGGCCCGAACAAACCTCTGGATTGACGACGAGCACCGAACGCGCATTGCCCGAACGAATGAAATCTGCGGCAGTTTGGATACCAAAGGTCGCCGACGAACACGCAACGTTCATATCAAAGCCAAAGCCATTTATGCCAAGCGCATCCTGAATTTCGACGGCCATCGCTGGGTAAGCACGTTGCAAGTTTGAGCAGGCGCAGAGTACAGCATCCACGTCAACGGCATCGCGGCCAGCGCGATCAAGTGCATCGTGCGCGGCCTTTACCGCCATTTCGGCGAGCACTGACAGTTCCTCATTTGAACGTTCGGGAATGCGCGGTGCCATGATTTCAGGATCAAGGATTGGTGCTTTTGAAAGGACAAAGCGTGATTTGATACCTGACGCTTTTTCAATAAACTCAACTGATGAGGGCGTCAGCGCGATAGCGTTCCCCGCTGCGATGTCGGCTGCGTGCGTATGATTGTGGCGCTCAACATATGCGTTGAAACTCTCAACCAGTTCCTCGTTCGAAATTGAGTCTGCGGGGGTAAAAAGGCCAGTGGTGGAGATGACCGGCTGAGGCATTTGCGTCATAGTCTGTGTCGCCCGAAAGAGGAATGCTGGACATTCATCTAGCGGTATGCGCAGGTAGCTTCAACTCACATCACAACCACTGACCGGATGGACAAAAAAAGGGCGGCCCGAAAGCCGCCCTTTAATTTCCTTGCGGAAGAGACCGATTTACGGGCTCTTTGGCTTGTTCTTGCCGTCCGCAGCGATGATGATACCACCAACAACTGCAGCTGCTGCAAGCAGTGCAATCACGATGCTACCGCCACGCAGTTCGCTCTGCTTGGTGGGGCGAACGCTAAGACGTTCAACGGCCTTCGACTGGCTTGCGCCAACTCGACCGGCTTCGGCTGCCTGAGCAGCCATTGGAACAGCAATCATAGCAACGGCCAAAACCGCAGCAGTTGCTGACTTAAGTACACGCATATCGAACTCCTTCTTTGGCCGCTTTCGCATTACCGTTGTTGGCTCTGGCATTGATTCGATAACATTTCAACCCGATTCTGCCATTTCACCGTAACTTTTTAACCATCTGCCGCCACACAAATGGTTATTTCATTGTTAGCACTCAATGTGTCACAATCATGACACACACGCGCCAGACGTTGCACGATGACAATAATGTGCAATCATTAAATAAGTGGTTATAGTATTAAGGCGAATATTCGCAGTGACTTACATTTTCAAAGCAGACACTTAGCGATCAAAGTTTGGCTGGGGCGGCAGGATTCGAACCTGCGAATGACGGCATCAAAAGCCGTTGCCTTACCACTTGGCGACGCCCCATCTGCTTCGCAAGAAGCGGCTCTATAGCAGCAGAAATCGGGTTGGCAACGCTATCAATCCAACCGTACCACCCAGTTATCAGGATCAGGCGCAAGCCCGCGCTGAATTGCGACCAGCCGTTCGCGCAACCGCTGCGTTAACTGCCCTGGCCCGCCCGCGCCAATGGTGAAACGCCCGTGCGCATCGGTCACGCTGCCAATAGGCGTAACCACTGCGGCGGTGCCACATGCAAAGGATTCCACGAGGCGACCGCTGAGTGCGTCAGCGCGCCACTGGTCAATCGCATACGGTGCCTCGCGCACGGTAAGGCCTTCTGAACGGGCAATCGTCATCAGCGAATCGCGCGTGACGCCGGGTAGGATCGTTCCGCCGAGCGGCGGGGTCTGGATTGATCCATCACCAAACACAAAAAATACATTCATTCCGCCAAGTTCTTCAACCCAACGTCGCTCAACTGCGTCAAGATATACGACTTGATCATAACCCAGACGAATGGCCTCTGCCTGGGCAACAAGGCTTGTGGCATAATTGCCGCCACATTTTGCAGCACCAGTGCCGCCAAGTGCCGCGCGCGTATAATCTTGCGATACCAGCAGCGAAACCGCAGGCGCGCCGCTTTTGAAATAATTACCAACGGGCGAAGCAATCACGAGATAAAGATATTCCGCCGATGGCTTGACCCCAAGGAACACCTCACTCGCAAACATAAATGGCCGCAAATAGAGTGAGCCGCCCTCAATCGCCGGAAACCAATCCCGATCCGTCGCCACGAGCGCCTTCACTGATTGAATAAAAAGATCATCGGGAAGCTCGGGCATCGCCATCCGCTGCGCCGAGGCACGGAAACGCCGCGCATTTGCATCAGGGCGGAATAGCGCCATCGTACCGTCAGCAAGGCGGTAGGCCTTTAGTCCCTCAAAAATTTCCTGCGCATAATGAAGCACCGCTGAGGCTGGATCAAGCGACAGCGGCCCACGTGCAGTGATTTTGGCATCATACCAGCCGCGCCCTTCGCTATAGCGGATCATCACCATATGATCAGTAAAGACGCGCCCAAAACCAGGGTCTTGGAGCAGCGCGTCACGCACGTCAGGCGCGATCGGCGACTGGTTGGGTTCAAAATCAAATGGTGGCAAAGCCGCGTTCATATCCTGATCAGCCATAGCCCGTTACTTTCATGTTTTAGCAGTAAGGCTTTCCCATAACCCTCTTGCCAAGCGTTTAGCAATGACCCTAGATACGTCAATATGACTGTCCAAATCACTCCCGCGCAAAGCAAGGGTGCGTCGCCGCTTTTTCTCCGCGAAGCCGAAATCAGGCGCGGCATCGAATTGCTCTATTTTGGCTATAGCCATTTGAACCGCGCAGTTGATGAACGATTGGCCAAACAGGGGCTTGGCCGTGCGCATCAACGCGCACTGTATTTCATAGCGCGTCAGCCAGGACTGATCGTCAGTGACCTTCTCAAGCTCCTCGCGATTACGAAGCAATCGCTTGGCCGGGTAATCAATGATCTTGCCGCGCGCGATTTGGTTGTCAGCGTTCCGGGGCGTACCGACCGGCGGCAAAAGCTGTTGAAGCTAACCGAAGCGGGTACGGCACTTGAGGCGAGCCTATTCGATGATCTGCGCGAACAGCTCGCCCATGCTTACGGCGAAGCGGGGCAAAATGCTGTCAGTGGCTTCTGGCAAGTGCTTGAAGGGCTGATCCCGGCGGAGGAAATCGCGCGTATTATTGCGCTTCAGCAGGGGGATTGAGTTCAGCGCTGCGCCGCGCCGCTG
>JAYTMV010000157.1:0-2510 GCA_043728175.1 Sphingomonadales bacterium | reverse complement strand
GAAGTCGCGTTTGATCTCACGCAGTAGCGGCAACAGAGCGCGCACCATCACCCGTGCATCATAGCGCGCACCGATTTTGGGCAGATGGAGAAAACGCGGGCGATACAGCGGAATGCCCTGCCACTCCTCACGCAGCGGCAGAGTAGCATCCGAATGATAACGGCTGTGCCGATCAAACGGCGCAGGTGGCAGACCGCGCGGCACGACGATCTGTACTTCAACATCATTCCGTGCCGCCAGACCCAGTGTCTGGCGCTCAACAAAGGTTCCGAACAGCGGGCGGATGCTGTTTGGAAATAATGTCGAAAGAACAAGAACACGAAGCATCGATAATCCAGTCAGGCGGGCTTACTCTGCATGGGCGTGGGGTATCGACTGGCCAGCAATAGCGCAACCGTAGCAAAGCCAGCGCCTGCAAAAAAAGTCGCATCGGCCCCCAGTCGATCCCACAATAATCCCGCGATCACGCTGGCGAACAATAGCGCAATTCCCGTTGCTAAATTGAACATACCGTAAGCTGAACCGCGCAAGTGCGCAGGCGCATGATCGGCCACAAGTTTTGCAAGTAGCCCTTGTGTCAGTGCCATATGCGCACCCCACAAGATCAAGCCAATCGTAATCCCGCCCAAACCCGGTGCCATCGCCAGCACCAGATCCGCCGCGATCAGGCAGATGATCCCGCCCCCGAGCAAACGTACCGGCGGCATCCGATCTGCAAAATGCCCCGCCGGATATGCACCCGCTGCATAAACAAGGTTCATCACGACCAACACCAGCGGCGTAAGCGCGAGCGGCAGGCCTTCAACATTGGCTTTCAGAATCAGGAACGCCTCACTAAACCGCGCGAGCGTCAGCACGGTGCCGAGCGCAACCACCGCCCAATATGCGCTTGGCAGGCTCCGCAGATCAGCCAGCCTCAGCGGAATGCGCACGCCCGCCGTCGCGGGCGCATCAACATCGCGTACCCCAATAATGATTACGAGCACTGCGAGCGCAGCGGGGATCGTTGCGATCCAGAATATTGTGCGAATGTCATTGGCAAGGATCAGCATCAGCCCAACCGCAAGCAGTGGGCCGACAAATGCACCCACCGTATCAAGCGATTGACGCAGGCCGAACGCGCGCCCGCGCAACTCTGGCGGGGTAACATCAGCGATCAGCGCATCACGCGGTGCGCCGCGCAGCCCCTTGCCAATCCGGTCAGCAAAGCGCGCGCCGAACACCTGCCCTGCCGAACCCGCAATCGCAAACACGGGCTTGGTAATCGCGGCAAGCCCGTAACCGATCAGGATCAATGGCTTGCGTCTTCCAAGGCGATCCGAAATATAGCCCGAGAACAGCTTGGTGATTGACGCTGTCGCCTCAGCTACGCCGTCAATTAGCCCCAACATCGCGACGCTGAGCCCAAGCTGCACCGTCATAAACAATGGCAGCAGCGCGTGGACAATTTCCGACGATGTATCCATCAGCAGGCTGACCAGCCCGAGCGCCCAGACGGTGCGCGGAATGCGCTGTGCGGGTTCGCGGTGCGAACTGGTCACGTCTTCACTATGTCCCTTCGGACGAAAATGGTGCTGCCGGTGAGGATTGAACTCACGACCTCAGCCTTACCAAGGATGCGCTCTACCACTGAGCTACGGCAGCACATTAACCGCGCCAAATCGTTATCGACACGGGCTAATAGAGGCGGGGCTATGAACAAAGCCTATGGACGCGTCAAGGCTATGCGGGCTATCACCATGCAATTATGGCCAAACCAGACAATGAACGTGAAAAAAGGCTGGCTGAGGCACTCCGGGCGAACCTGCGACGGCGCAAGGTCAACGAAGCCGAGGTCAAGGTGCCACCGCGTTAAGTTGATAAACCTTGGTCATGCCAATGCCCTTCAAATCCACCTCATCAAGTACAACAATCTCAAAATCGGGCTTTAGCCGCCAATAACTGCTTTCCGAAATCAAGATTGTTCCAGGTGCCGCTTGCGATTCGAGGCGGCTTGCCATGTTGACCGCTTCACCCCAACAATCGAACGCGGGGCGCTTAACCCCGATGACCCCTGAAACAACCGGCCCGATGTGAATACCGATCCGAATGTTGATTGGGTAACCGCTCTTTTCAACCAACTCTCGCACATTGGCGAGCATCGCGAACGCAAAACGTGCGGCATTTTCTGCATGATCTCGCGCACTTTCGCCGCGTTGCAGCCCGCCAATTGCCATATAAGCGTCACCAATTGTTTTGATCCGATCAATCCCGTAGCGCTCTGCCTCTCGGTCAAAAGCCGAAAAAAGCCCGTTGAGAATAGTCAATAATTGTGATGGGCTGATCCGCCGCGCGAGTTCGGTAAAGCCAACGAGATCAGCAAAAATGATGCTGACTTCTCCGTGCGAATCGGCAATCGCGGTTTCGCCGCTTTGGATGCGCTTGACGATCTCGGTCGGCAGCATTGAATAAAGCAGTTCATCAATCCGCCCACGTGCTTCGGTAAGCGCCTTGTCAGTTTCAAACTGCCG
>JAYTMV010000156.1:0-2574 GCA_043728175.1 Sphingomonadales bacterium | reverse complement strand
AATGCAGCGCTGGACAGGGACGGGGTCGCGACCCTATTTGGCGCGTCTAACAAAGTGATTTTCAACATTTGATGCTTATGCCGTATTCAAGTGCAAAGGTGAAGGACTGCATCCATGTTTTCCGGCTCGATTCCGGCTCTAGTGACTCCTTTTCGCGACGGGTTGATTGACGAAGCGGCATTCCGCCATCTGGTTGACTGGCAGATCGCAGAAGGATCGTCTGCGCTTGTGCCGTGCGGCACAACTGGAGAGAGCGCGACGCTGAGTTATGAGGAGCATTACCGCGTCATTGAAATCTGCATTGAGCAAGCGGCGGGGCGGGTGCCTGTGATCGCTGGATGCGGATCAAATGATACGGCAACCGCCGTACGTCATATGGAATTTTCCAAGTCTGCGGGTGCAGCAGCGGCGCTTGTCGTGGCGCCGTATTACAACCGTCCCAATCAGGATGGCATTTATGCGCACTATGCACATCTTGCCGCACAAAGTGACCTGCCGATTATCGTCTATAATGTGCCCGCGCGCACGGTGACCGACATTCAACCCGAAACGCTTGCACGGCTATCGAAAATCCCGACGATAGTTGGGATCAAGGACGCCAGTGGAATAATCTCGCGTGTGACTGCGCATCGACTTGGGTGTGGCGCTAATTTTTGTCAGCTTTCGGGCAATGACGATATGGCGCTGGCGTTCAACGCGCTTGGCGGGGCGGGCTGCATCTCAGTGACCGCCAATGTCGCGCCAAAACTCTGCGCTGAATTTCAGCAGGCGTTTGCGATGGGAGACTTGGCGCAGGCGCAAATGCTCAACGATAGGCTATTTCCGCTGCACACGGCGTTGTTCACCGATGCCTCGCCGGGGCCGATTAAATATGCGCTGGCCCGTGTGTTTGCGGATATTACTGAGGACATGCGGTTGCCGCTTACGCCGTGCTCTGCTGCGTCGCGTAAAGCCGTTGACGAAGCCCTGATTATTGCAGGCCTCATTTAATGGCTCGTCCGCGTCCTGAAGAATTTAACAAGGTGAAGGTTGTCGCCGCGAATCGGCAGGCGCGCTATGAATATTTTCTTGACGAATTTTTTGAGGCGGGCATCGCGCTTACCGGAACTGAGGTTAAATCACTGCGCTTTGGCGAAGGTTCAATTGCCGAAAGTTATGCTGAACTGAGGGACAATCAGGTTTGGTTGGTTAACGCCAATATTCCTGAATTCAGCCATGGCAACCGTTTTAATCATGAGCCAAAGCGTCCGCGCAAGCTTCTCCTTCATGAACGTGAGATCAATAAATTGCGCGTCGGCGTTTCGCGTGAGGGGATGACGTTGATCCCGCTGTCAGTCTATTTCAATGGGCGTGGCCGCGCCAAAGTCGAGCTTGCGCTCGCCAAGGGCAAGAAGATCCATGACAAGCGCGCGACGATCAAAGAGCGCGATTGGAAGCGTGATCAGGCGAGGGTGCTCCGCAACAATGGTTGACCGCAATGCCACCGGATTTTGGGGCTGGCTTCACCGCAACAGCCCAAAGCGCGAGGATGTGATCAAAAGTCGCTGGTTGCGCCCGTTTGCGCACCGCATCGGTAATCGGGAGCTGTGGCGGTTCACCCGCAGGTCGGTGCCGCGCGGGGTTGCGCTTGGGTTGCTGGTTGGAATATTTTTGCTGATCCCCGGCATCCAGATCGTCGGGGTTGCGTTACTCGCATTGCCCTTTCGGGCGAATATTCCAATCGGTGCGGCGATGACATTTCTGTCCAATCCCGCAACAACCCCGTTCATTCTCATCGCCTCAACTGCGGCGGGAAATTGGGCGCTTGGCCTTCACGCCGATGTCGCGACGTTTGACCGGCTGATCCGCGAAGGCGCAAGTTTGAAGGCTTGGACGACATGGCTGTTTTCTGAGGCCGCGCCAGCGATGCTTGCTGGACTGTCACTGATCGCGGTGATTTCGGCGGTGCTGGGGTATGCGCTCTCCGTGGTTGTCTGGCGCTTTTGGATCGCCGGAAAGTGGCGCCGCCGTCACGGGCGTGCGCACTGAAATGCAGAGCGGTGACACGCGCAATTTTGCGAGGCTTGCGCCCGCAACAGGGGAGCGGGGGTTGCTGCTGATTGTTGCGACGGTCGCAATATTATCGGCACTCTTGCTGCTTTGGGTCGCGGGGGATGCTGTTCTTGCAGCAGGCTTCATGGCGAGCGTGCTGGCGATTGGTGCGCTGATTTTCGCAGGAAGCCGTTTATTCCCCGCGCGCGCCGCATCACAGCTTGAATTTGACTGGTCATTGGTGCGCGAAGCGGCGGACAATGATGAAGTTGCTGTGGCTGTAACCGATCGGATTGGGCGCTTGGTCTGTGCCAATGCGCTTCATGACAGTTGGTTTGGCGGGCCGCTTGCGCCGCCTGCGCTTGGGCTGTCGACTGCTGACGAAGCGGCGTTGATGGCTGCAGGCCGCGTTGCTTGGCGGGACGGGCGCAGCAGTGCCGTTCAGTTGCGCCGCGATCTTTTGACATTCAACGCCGAAATTCTCCGTAGCGGCCGATCAGAGGATCATCTTATTTGGCGATTTCGCGCGGCACAGAATTTCGA
>JAYTMV010000155.1:0-5414 GCA_043728175.1 Sphingomonadales bacterium | reverse complement strand
TACGCCGCCGATCTGCACGGATTCTGCACAGTGGAGGATGGCGATGGCGTTTATCACCGATAAAGAGGAACTCAAACCCGGTTTGATCATCTTCCGGCGGGGCGATGTGACACATCGCAATTTTTATTGCCGAGTGAAGTTGCCAAAGGACGACCGTTACAAGACGATTGCGCTGGGCACGTCAAATCCGGAATCAGCACGCGAGTTGGCCATTGAAAAGTACGCGGAAATCCGCGTCTTGCTCAAACATGACCACCCCGTGTTCAATCGCTCCTTCCGTAAAGTTGCCGAGGAGTATCTTTCCGTGCAGCAGCGTCGTGCGGATACGGGAGAGATTTCCGTGGCGCGCGTCAAAAATCTCAAAAACGTGCTGCTTGGCGTGCTCGACCGCTATGTCGGTAGCGCACAGATTCATTTGGTCGGGCAAGACCGCTGGGCGCAATACCCGACATGGCGGCGCGAGAATGGCAAGGGCCGCCACCGCGACCATATCAGCGATTCGACCATCGATTTTGAAATGGGCGCGTTCAATGCGGCCATGAACTTTGCCATCCGCAAACGCTATGTTCCAGCAAACCAGCGTTTTGAGGGCAAGCCAAAGCTCAAAACAATGCGCCGCGATGAATTCACGCTGGACGAATATCGTAAGCTGCACACGGCGGGTCGGTCGTGGATCACCAAGGCCACGAATGCTCCCGGCGCTTGGTCGCGGACCATGTGCTACAATTTCATGCTCATCATGTGCAACACGGGGATGCGCCCGCCGGAGGCAAAGAACTTGCGCTGGCGTGACATCATGCTCGCCAAGGATCGCGATGGCAAAGAGATTGTTGTCCTGTTCGTTCAGGGCAAAGGCAAATCACGCAAGCTGGTCGCGCCCAAAAGCGTCGGCGATTATCTTGATCGCATCCGCACGATCTCGAAAGCGACGCTACCCAATGATCCAGTATTCACTATCAGCAACGGCAAGCCCGCCAAATTTCTGTTCGAGGATGCCGTTGAAAAACTATTGACCTATGCCGAGGTCAAAATCGGGCCAAACGGAACGCCGCGCTCCACTTATTGCTTCCGGCACACCTATGCCACCTTCCGGTTGAGCGAAGGCGTCGATGTTTATATCCTTGCCGAACAGATGGGCACATCGGTCAAGATGATTGAGCAGCATTATGGCCATGTGAATACCATCAAACATGCCGACCGTGTGTTGCAGGGCATGAGCGGGTGGGAGCCGATGATAAACGAACCGGATGACAATGACGGCACGGCCCGAGCATCGGCAGGTGCAAAGGCGCGGCTCGCGACAAAGCCTGTTCGCCAGATGCGAACACGACGAGAGTAAATCACCTATCGCCGGTCGCCGACATGCCGCTGGCATTCTTGGTCGATTAGAACGGTGTGAATTGCTTTGGCGGAATTGTGGCGCATCGAGCGTTGATGCGATCTGCCATGCAAGCCTTTTGCCTGCGTGCCGATGCGCCGCTGGCGCACTTGATCGGGACACAGGCCAAGCAGGGTTGGGAATAAGGGGAGACGAGCCTTGGTTCACCCCCAATTCTGCGTCTTGCGGCGCTCGTTTCCGCTTCGCCGCTGGCGAACCAAAAGCGGACGGGACGCGATACCCAACTAATTGGAATTCGTACGCTTCACGCAACCAATATGAAGACTGCGATAGCAGCAAAACTCGACGCCATGATTTGACAAGTGGCGACAGCGAAATATCGAATAATTGCTTTCCCTATTGCGAAACTAATTTCGTGAGATAGGAATCCCGTCCGCTATCCATGAAGAGCACGTTGCGTTCCTCAAGATCAGATTTCGACGCTGCATTCCCCACATTCAAAAGATCGCCAAAGGGCGTAGCGGACAGGATGAACGCGCTTAACTTCAGCTTGGGATCGCCGAGATCGCGCTCGATATTCTTTATCTCGGACCATAGCCCCAGCTTAGGGTCGCTCAGGTCCATATTGCGGATGCCTTTAGGATCGACGAGGCTGAGCCATTGTTCGCCCGTTGCATCATCCACCAGCCAGAGCAGAAAATCAGGATAGAAATTACCAGCCGTTGCAAATCCAAGCCCTTTGTTTTTGGAATCGGCGTTTCTTAAAAGATAGAGGCTACGGCCACCTAATACCTCTTTGCCCTTATTGGACGCGCAAAAGGCTTCCAGATCGCGAACAAACTCAATCTCGCTGGGGGCATCGAAGGCGATGGGGCGCATCTTCAGGGGGAGGACGTGCCCGTCTGTCGGAGAAATCAGTGGATAGTAGAGGTGCTTGTCGAATGTGATCGCTATTAGCGGACCATCCTGCCATTGCCGCGCACCGGCAATATCGCCCGCTGCCACTAGAGCCTTTAAGTCTTCCAGCCGCTGATGCCAGACCATGCCATCATCAGTTGCATCAATTTCAAACTGATAGAGCTTGAGCATCGAGCCATGGTCTTCATCCATGGTGGTCACTTCAAAATATTGGCCTTCATAGGCCGCCTTCAACGCTTGATAGAAACGGTCAGTGTAGTCTGTTAGCAATCGGATGAGCATATTCTGCTGCTTGAGAACATCGCTAAACCCGCATAATTCCAATTCAGCCCTTGGCGCATAAAGTGTGTACCAACTGGCATCACCGATACAGAAATCGATCAGTCGCTGCCGGTCGAGCCGCAAATTGCTCCAGCTCTTCATCAGTTTGTATTCCTGAAGGCTTAGAAACACGCGGTCCCAGTCGAACATCACCATCGCGTCGGCAGACAGTTTGCCGAAATGACGCGGTTCTGCTGGCTTTTTAGGAGCAGGCCCTTCGTTCGATGCCATCGCCTCGATTCGCGGATAGAGATCAACCACGACATGCGGCGTCTTGATCTTGCCTACAAATGCGCCTGGTACTTCATACAGCCACGGGAAATGTGTGCGTTTGAAGCCCTTTGCCTGATTGTCCTTATAGCCGTCCTTGAGCCGCAGGGTCTTTAGCTGCTTTCCTCTCGGCAGATTTGACCGTGTGGGGAAGTCTAGTTCGATAATTTCGTCGCTGGGCGTGATGCCTTCTTCGCGCAGATAGTCCTTGAACGTCGCCATATAATTCGCGCGCACACCAAAGATGTTGAGCGTTTCCAGCCGCTCCAGATGCGCACCCTTTGGCCGTTCATGCGGCACCGAACGCTTAAGCGACATGCCGCGCCCTTTCAGCCGCACACCGCGCCCAAATAGCTGGATAATCTGCGATCCTTCGCCCGTTCCCATGTTAAGCAGCCCCATGGTGGAGACGCGCCAGCTTGACCAACCCTCGGTGAACTTGCGCGATCCGATCAGCACATTGAGCGCGCTATCCTTGGCATTGATCGACGCGAACAGCCCGCTGCCAAAATCATCGCTCTCGGCGTCAAACGGTTCTTCGCCCTCGCTTGCGCCTTTGAAGAAGCCGCCATCATCGCCGATGCTTATCAAACCAAATGGTTCCGCTGTGCCAACGCGCAGCGCCAGTTCGCCTTTGCTGCCTTTGAGGTTGACCAGCTTCAATCGCTGGCGCGCTTCGGCATTAAACATGCGTTTGAGGATGTCAGAATAAACGGCACCTGCCTGCTTGCCGCTCAAGGGCACAAAGCGGCGTTCAAAAATATTGCGCCCATTGCCGTCGAGCAACTGCGCCCGGTCGGCGATCAGGTCGGCAATCCAGCCCACCGCGCGGACATCATCATTCAAAAACTCGGCCAGAAAGCGCAGCACGGTTAGGATGTCGCTATCATCATCAGCCACCTTGTTGCCGACAAACACCCATAGTGGTTTTTCAATCCCGAAATCGGCGATCTGCGCGCTGTGCGTTTCCCACAGCCAGAGCTGCTGGTAGAAACTCAGCAAACAGGCGGTGAAATACAGCGCGCGCACCGCGTCGTCATCATCCTTGGCCAGGTTGAGGATCAGCGATTCCTTGCCATAACCATCGGCGTAAAAGAATTTATAGCTGTAATCGAAGAGGATGGCCTTGGCATAACCTTCCTTGATCGCATCGGTTTTCGCGCGGCGCATTTGGGTAGAGGTTAGCGGCGTATTGTCGTCCAGCCGTGCCTTGCGTTTCAAAATCTCGGCTTCGGCCTTGTCGCGGATCAGGCCCTTGGCGACTGATTGGCCAAAGGTTGCGCTATATTCAAAGGCAAAGCCCTTGCTAACCAGCGCCTCGCGCCGCGCCATCCATGCGCCGCCAGCGCTGCCAGTGCCGCGATGCCCCTCATCGACTAGCACAAGGTTATTGCCCTCAAACGCCTCCACTGCGACTGTCTTGTCGCCCATTTCATCGCCCAGCTTGTTAATGTCGATCACTTCTATGGTGCCGGGAAAATCGGGCGCACGGTTTTTGTCGAACAGGCGGTGAAATGAAAAGCCCGACAGCGAAAGCTCGTCCAGATGCTGGCGCGACAGACCTTCATTGGGAGTCAGCAATATGATCTTGTCGGGGAAGGCGTTGCCATTGCAGCTTTGGAAATAATGCAAATACTGCTTGATATTGACGTGGAGCAACAACGTCTTGCCGCTTCCCGTCGCGCTCCAAAATGCAATTTTGTTCAGATCATCGGCCGTGTAATCGCGAAACTGTTCTGCGCCCTCTTCGGCGCGGTAAGCGGCCATTTCAGCGTTCAGGCCATTGAGCAAATCCTGCCGCCGGTTGAAAAACCAGTCGAGATAGATTTCGCTGAACAAAAGGCTGAGATACTGAAAATATTTCATCGTCAGCACATGGCCGTCCACAGCATTGCGCCGGTGCGTGATTTCCTGCCAATGCGAAACGATGTTCAGATCATAACGGAGCAGCTCACCGTCGCTTATCCGGTCCATTTCAAACAGGCTGCGCGTCAGTTCATGCAGGAACCGCGTCTGACCATCTTCCTCAATACCTTCATGCCGGTCTTCATACAGCCTGTCCTTCAGCGCGGCGATGCTGCCGCCCTTGAAGAAACCGAGCATCCAGCGGTTGAGCACCAGTTCCTGATGGAAATTGCGCTTTTTCTTGGGAGCACGCGCCATCAGAAACCACTCATCTCATCGATCATCGGCAGTGCGCTGCGAGAGATAAATGCAAAACTCTGCGGAGGAAAATAATCGAGCCGCTCCCTTAATTTGTGCAGTCCGACGGTATCCTTTGCCGTTTCCATTTTCTCAAACTGCATGAGTCCGACTTCTGGCGCTTCACCAAGATAGGCCAAAATCTCGTTGGCGCTGATTTCCAACTTGTTCGCATTTTTCAGGAGATAACTCGACGAAACGCGCTCAATGGAGAGAATTTTTGCCCTTCCAATAATTCCGCTGACCGGGCAAAAATTCTCTCCATTGAGCGCGTTTCGTCGAGTTATCTCCTGAAAAATGCGAACAAGTTGGAAATCAGCGCCATCGAGATTTTGGCCTATCTTGGTGAAGCGCCAGAAGTCGG
>JAYTMV010000154.1:0-3066 GCA_043728175.1 Sphingomonadales bacterium | reverse complement strand
GCGCTTTCAATCGAAGGACGCCTGACGGTTAGCAATATGGCGATTGAAGGCGGTGCGCGTGCTGGGCTTATTGCTGCCGATGAAACGACCTTCGCCTATTTGCAAGGCCGCCCAATGGCCCCCAAGGGCACGGATTGGGACGCAGCAGTCGCTTACTGGCGCGCACTCACGACTGATTCCGGGGCGACTTATGACAAGCAAATCATCATCAACGCCGCTGACATCGCGCCGAGCGTGACATGGGGCACCAGCCCTGAGGATGTCCTGCCGATCACTGGTATTGTACCTGATCCAATGAGCTTTGCCGACCCATCCAAACAAGTCGCTGCGCAAAAATCGCTTGATTATATGGGGCTGTCGCCGGGTACGCGGATGGTGGATATTGAGGTGCAGAACATCTTCATCGGCAGCTGCACCAACAGTCGCATCGAAGACCTGCGTGCTGCAGCCGCCGTGCTCAAAGGCCGCACCAAGGCCGCGAACGTCAAATGGGCCATCGTCGTGCCGGGATCTGGCCTCGTGAAGGCCCAAGCCGAAGCCGAAGGGCTAGACCGCATCTTCATTGATGCTGGCCTTGAATGGCGAGAACCCGGCTGTTCAGCCTGTCTCGGTATGAACCCCGACAAGGTTCCAGCGGGTGAACGCTGCGCGTCAACCAGCAACCGCAACTTCGTCGGCAGGCAAGGACCGGGGAGCCGAACACATCTCGTCAGTCCAGCAATGGCGGCAGCGGCGGCGGTGACTGGGCGATTGAGTGATGTGCGAGAATTGGTTGGCTAATATGCGAAAATGGCAATAGATTGATGCGACGGTAATCGGCCAAAACCTTCTAAATCGTCGGAAATTTTGACAACCGCCATGTCCGGTTAATTTCTGCTAACTATAACTATCCCCGGATTTCTGCCATTCGTGCAAACTGGCACGGGTGCTGCATTATTATCTGTGTTCCCCCCGAGCGTTTTACGCTTCAGAGTGGCGGGTCGGTTGCTTCCCTGGTCTCGCACCGACCCGCCCTCGCCCGGAACCTTCATTTATAGCAAAGCTGAATTTTACCGGCTGCGTAAAGCCGCTGCTAACCAATTGTTGGTATCATGCTGATTGAGAGACCAATCTTCAGGATCATGATGCGCCTACAAATTGAGAATAAGGCAGACATACTGCGCTTCACCATATTCGGAACGGTGCTTGCGGTGCTTGTGCCCGTTGTTGTGGTTGCGACTCTGCTGGCTCCGCTACGTGAGATGTCACAGCAGCATTATCAGGGCGTTGTGCTTGCGGCTGGCCTTATTCCTCTATTGGTCACACCGCCAATCGCGGCATTGCTGTTGCATTCGATGCTCATGCTTAAGCAGACGATCCAGCGCGTTGACAGCCACATGAAATATGACGGCCTGACCGGCATTCTCAATCGCAATCACTTTCTCGATTCGGTGCGCGCGACGCGGGTGAACGGGATGATGCTGATTGTTGACGCGGATCATTTCAAATCGGTCAATGACGATCTTGGCCATGATGCGGGCGATGAGGCACTCAAGGTGCTGGCAGCGCGGATTGCGGTTGCGGTTGGCAGTGACGGGCTCGTCGGGCGGCTTGGCGGCGAGGAGTCTGGCGTGTTCCTGCCCGATCAAACACACGCGGCAGGTGCGCAGAAAGCGTCAGTAATATGCGATCATGTCCGCAAAAGCTTTGTGCCCGTTGGTGATGTCCGGTTGCGGATGACGGTCAGCATTGGCGGTGCGCTTCATCATGAAAGTGCGCCCCTTGGCCACTCACTCAAACTTGCTGACCGGCGGCTATATCTTGCCAAACATGCCGGACGAGACCGTTATGTAATCGAAGAGGAAATGGCGGTCGCGATCCACCCGACCAAGCTCAAGACGGTGAACGGTTAGCCCAGATGCCTAGCTGCGCGCGACGTCTTTTTCTTCCATGAGTTCGGCGAGTTCACCCGCTTCATACATTTCCATCATGATATCCGATCCGCCAATGAATTCGCCCTTCACATAAAGCTGGGGAATCGTCGGCCAGTCCGAAAACGCCTTGATGCCTTGACGGACTTCAGGGTCTTGCAGAACATCAACGGTTTCATAAGCAACCCCGAGATGATCAAGGATCGCAATGGCCTTGCTCGAAAATCCGCACTGCGGGAAAAACGCGGTGCCCTTCATGAACAGCGTGACATCGTTGGTGCTGACGATCTGCGCGATACGGGTCATAGTTTCGTTCGACATTTGGATTTTCCTTAAGCTGGGGTGGCGGTGGTGAGTTGGAGCGCGTGGAGCGCACCGCCCATTCTGCCGCCAAGCGCTGCATAAACTGCCTGATGCTGCTTGATCCGGGGCATTCCGGCAAAACTCTGCGAAACCACGCGCGCGGCATAGTGATCGCCGTCCCCGGCAAGATCGGTAATTTCAACGACAGCGCCCGGAATAGCCGCGCGGATCAGCGCCTCAATCTCATGCGCGGGCATTGCCATTACTGTGCTTCCATCAGTTGGCGGCGCGCCTCAATGGTTTTTTCAGCAAGTATCGCGCGGATTTCTTCGTCATTCGTCGCCACGCCCGCTGCCGTCAAATCGCCGAGCAGCTTACGGATGACATCTTCATCACCGGCTTCCTCAAAATCGGCCTGAACCACGCTTTTGGCGTAGCTGTCGGTTTCTTCAGGCGTCAGCGCCATCTTGCCCGCCGCCCATTGGCCGGTGAGCTTATTGCGGCGGGCGGTAATGCGGAACGCCATATCCTCATCGCGGGCAAACTTGGTCTCGGCGGCACGTTCACGGTCATCAAAGCTTGTCATGGATACATCCCATCATTTTTAAAAATCTTATGCGCTAGATAGGCTGTGCGGCGGTGACGTGCAACGCGGGCGCGTCAATTATTCGCCGATTTTGACGACAAGCTTCCCAATTGCCCCGCGTGCGCCCATTTTGGCGATGGCTTCGCCGCCGCGTGCATGGGGAAAGACTTCGGTGACGCGCGGTGAAATCTTGCCCTCGGCCCATAGTCTGAAAAGCCGTGTGGTATGATCACGGTTTGCATTTGGATCGCGCGCGGCAAACGCGCC
>JAYTMV010000153.1:0-7491 GCA_043728175.1 Sphingomonadales bacterium | reverse complement strand
ATCCGCAAAAAATTGGGCGCAGACGTAATATCGACGATTCGTGGCCTCGGTTATAGCCTCGACGAACCCGCCGCTTGACCGCGTGACCAAGGCACGGCGCGGCTGGCGCGCGGTGCTTGGTGGTGGATCACTGCGCCGCCGGATGATCAGCGTCGCGGCGCTCTGGATTTTCGTGCTGCTGCTTGGCGGCGGCATTGCGCTTGACAGGGTGTTGACCAATGCGATCACGCAGAATTTTGATGATGGTCAGCAATATGTGCTGACCTCAATGATTGCATCAGCAGAAATTGGCCCGGACGGTGAAGTCCTCCTTAATAAACCACTTGGCGATCAGCGTTTCCTTGAGCCCTATTCAGGCTTTTACTGGCAGATTGCTGGCGGTGGGTTTGATGCTTTTCGTTCGCGCTCGCTCTGGGATCGAGCGCTCAAATATAATCCAAAAGATAAATTTTCTGAACTGCATGTGTTTGATAGCAAGGAATTTGGTGATGATATCCTGCGCGTTGCCGAGCGCGATATCATCCTGCCTACGTCTGACACGGTATGGCGTTTTCAAGTCGCGCAAAGCCGATCACTGCTTGACGAACAGATTAGCACGCTGCGCACCACGCTGATCCGCAGCTTTGCCTTGCTTGCGATCGGCCTGATTGTGCTCGCTGCACTCCAGACGCTCTACGGATTGTGGCCGCTCAAGGCGTTGCAAAAATCCATCGGCGATATGCGCAGCGGTAAATCAAAACGACTGCAACATGCCGTGCTGCCCAACGAAGTGGCCCCGCTTGCCGAGGAATTGAACGGTTTGCTTGAACATAATGAGCGGCAGGCGGAGGAGGCGCGGCGTCATGCGGGCAACCTTGCCCATGCACTCAAAACCCCGCTGACGGTGGTGATGAACGCCGCCACCGCCAACGCCAGTGACTTGCCCGATACGGTTATCCGTGAGGCGACGACGATGCGCCGTCAGGTTGATCACCACCTGGCGCGCGCCCGCGCGGTCGGCAGTCGTGGGAACACGCAAAGCCGTACTGAGGTTTGGCCCTGTCTTCAGGCGGTTGAGCGCGCGGTCGAGCGGCTCTACGGCCATGTCACACTCGATATGGCGGGGGAGAAAACATTATCAGTCAAGGTCGAGCGGCAGGATCTTGATGAACTGCTCGGCAACCTCATTGAAAATGCGGCCAAATACGGCGGCGGGCGCGTGTTCGTCACTGTCGGGCGCGTTGGCAGGTTTGCCGAATTCCAAGTTGAGGATGATGGCAAAGGCATCGCCGCCAGCGCGCGCGAACAAATCTTCACACGCGGCGTTCGACTTGATACGAGCAAACCCGGCACCGGGCTTGGCCTTGCGATTGTGCGCGATGTCGTCGAAATATACGGCGGCACGATCAGCCTCGAAGAAAGCGAAGACCTAGGCGGCCTCCTCGCACGTTTGCGCTTGCCGCTGGCTGAGTGAGGCGGCAAAGCCTGCTGCCTATGACACCCAGATCTTACTTCTTCTGCGGCATCGGCGGTTCAGGCATGATGCCGCTGGCGCTCATCCTCAAATCGCAGGGGCATGATGTCGCTGGCTCTGATCGCTCGCTTGATCAGGGGCGGACGGCGCCCAAATTTGAATGGCTGAAAGCGCGCGGAATGCGGCTGTTCGCACAGGATGGCAGCGGCGTCACCAGTGCTGATCAAATCATTGTGGCATCAACCGCCGTCGAAAGCAGCGTGCCCGACATCGTCGCGGCTGAACGGATTGGCGCGCGGCGGATGGTACGCGCTGAACTGCTCGCCGAACAGTTTAACGCGGCCCCTTTACGGATTGCGGTTGGCGGGACGAGCGGGAAATCAACGGTGACTGGCATGATTGGCTGGATTTTCCACGCGCTTGGCCGTGATCCAACGGTGATGAACGGCGCGCTGATGAAGAATTTCATCACCGATGACACGCCCTTTGCCAGTGCGCTGGTCGGCGCGGGCGATGCCTTTATCAGTGAGGTTGATGAAAGCGACGGATCAATCGCGCTCTACACGCCTGATATCGCGGTGCTCAACAATGTCGCGCATGATCATAAGAGCATGGCTGAACTTCGCCTGCTATTCGGCGGCTATATCGGCAAGGCCCAGACGGCGGTGCTTAATCTTGACAATGATGAGGTCGCACGGCTCGCCGCGAACCATCCGGCAGGCCGCGCGATGACCTATTCGCTTGGCCACCGCGCCGCCGATTTGTTCGCCAGCAACATTGTTGAGCGCGCCGACGGGATTGATTTTTTCGTGAACGGTGCCCCCGTCAGCCTGCAAGTGCCCGGACAGCATAATGCTTCCAACGCGCTGGCCGCACTTGGCGCGGCGCGGACAGCGGGGATCGCTCTGGAAGATGCTGCGCGCGCGATCAGCGGCTTTACCGGACTGCGGCGGCGGCTAGAGGTTGTCGGCAGCGCGAACGGCATCACCGTCATCGATGATTTCGGCCATAACCCGGACAAGATTTCGGCAACGCTGCAAACGCTTCATGCCTTTCCGGGGCGGTTGCTGATTATGTTTCAGCCGCACGGCTACGGCCCACTGCGACAAATGGGCGATGAGCTAGCGCAGACGTTCATAGCGCGAATGACCGCCGATGATGTCCTGATCATGCCCGATCCGGTATATTTTGGCGGTACGGTTGATCGCTCAAAGGGGAGCAACGCGCTGATCTCGGCAATCGTCGCTGGTGGACGCTGTGGACACTATATCGCGCAGCGCAGCGATTGCGGTGAACAGCTTGTCGCGCTGGCAAGGCCTGGTGACCGGATCGTGATCATGGGCGCGCGCGATGATACGCTGGCGGTGTTCGCGCAGGATATTCTCGGCCAGATATCCAAGCCATAAAAAAGCCCGCAGTTGATGCGATCAACCACGGGCAATTTCAAATATCAGTTTAGCTCAGAATGCGCGGTACGCTTCATTGCCAATAAAGCCGAGTTTTGACACCTTGGCCTTTTTGGTTTCCGCCAGCACCTTGTTGACCATGTCATAGCGTGCGTTTGCATCAGGCTGGAGATGAAGCTCAGGAACTGGATCCATTGTTTGCGTCGAATCAAGCAGCCCACGAAGCTGTGAAAGCGCCACTGGCTGGTTGTTCCACAAGATCGCGTCGTTTGGCGCGACATAGAGCTGATTTTTGGTAGGCAAAATCTCTGGCGGCGGCGGGCAATTGGGCGCGCAATCCTGAGGCAAATCGATCTTCACCGCGTGGGTTGGCGGTGGAAGGGTGATAATGAACATGATCAAAAGCACCAGCATCACATCGATCAACGGCGTGGTGTTGATATCCATCATTGGATCGCCTTCGGCGCCGCCACTACTCATTGCCATAACAAATTCTCCAAAAACAAAATATGCGGTGCCTTATGAGCCAAGTGGCTTAGGTTCCGAAATAAAGCCAACGCGAATGAAGCCCGCGCTTTGCATGATTGAAATCGTTCCGCCGATGCACCGATAGGGTGTGTTCTGATCGCCGCGAATATGCACCTCAGGGAAGAGGTTCGGATCAGTGACATTCGGGCCCAAACGGTCGGCCTCATTCTTGAACTTGGTTGCCGCAAGATCGAGCAGCTTTTGCGAATCAACCTTGGATTGCCCCCAATACACCCCGCACGAACCATCCGATTCGCCGCGCACTGAAAGAATGACGTTTTCAGCCTTTGTAATCGTCGGCTGATACCGAAGTGTCGGCATTTTCATTGGAACTTTTTTGACCACAACCGGGATGGTGATCAGGAAGATGATCAACAACACCAGCATAACGTCCACCAGTGGCGTTGTGTTGATATCTGACATCGGCTTTTCGTCTTCGAGACTGCCGCCACTGCTCATTGCCATCGAAACTATCCTATCTCAACATTACTAATACATGCCTCAGCCGCAGCAGCGATTGGCCCCGTTGCGGCATCGGCATGATATTAGGCACCCACCCGTCAAGAGTGGGTGCCTATGATCTTATGCCTTTGCAGGGGCGGCGGTCGCCTTGGCAGGCGCTGACGCTGATGCGCGTACTGCTGGGCGCACCGCACCACCCGACATCATGTAGCCATGAAGATCGTTCGAGAAGGTGCTGAGCTGTTCAGCGATCATCTTGTTGCGACGCTGCAACCAGTTATAGCCCATAACCGCAGGCACAGCGACGATGAGGCCGAGCGCGGTCATGATCAGTGCTTCACCAACTGGGCCAGCGATCGACGCAATGTCTGCCGAACCCGTTGCACCAATTTTGATCAGCGCGCCGTAGATACCGATAACGGTACCAAGCAGACCAACGAATGGCGACGTGGAACCAACGGTTGCAAGAAAGGCAAGGCCTGTTCCTAGCTTGGAGTTAATCGAGTTCTGGCTGCGATTAAGCGAAGTATGCATCCATTCATGCTGATCCATTGGATCGGTCAGCTTGCCGTGCTGCTCTTCAGCTTTGATGCCATCATCAACAATCTGTCGGAATGCAGAGTTTTTCTCAAGCTTGGTAGCGCCTTCGCGCACACTAGTTGCGGCCCAGAATTTGTTCACGTCCTGGCTGGCTTGATTGAGGATCTTGCGTTGCTCGAACAGTTTCGTGAAAATGATGTAAAACGAAACTACAGACATGATCACAAGGATGACGAAAATAGTGATGCCAATCCAAGCGGGTTTCCCGTCTGGAAAAAGTGCTTCTTTAAGCCCGAATTGCTTTGCAGCGGCTTCGGTGCCGGCTTCGGTGGCTGCGGCCTGCAAAAGTGTAAGATCAAACATGGTTGCTACTTCCTCTTAAAATTTATTAGTTTTCAAATGGTGGTCAATTTTTACTTAGGAATCTGCCATTTAACACGGCTTGAAAACGTGTCAGTAATGGGGTTGCCAGACGCATCTTTTGCAGGCTTAAACCTCGCGCGCCTTGTCACTACCTTACAAGTTGCATCATCAAGTGTTGAAGAACCGCTCGACTTTGTAACCGTACAGCTAGTTGCTCTTCCGTCTGTCCCTATTTCAATTCTAAACCCTGTCGTGCCTTGCTCTTCATTTCTCAACGAAGAGGGCGGGTAGTCGTCCGTAGTAGCCCAGCTTCCAGGATCACCTCTTGGCGTTGCTTTTTCTGCAACAGAAGGTGGCGCCGGAGGTGGCGGAGGGGCAGGCGGCGGCGGCGGCGGAGCAGGGGGCGCCGACGGCGTAATCGCAACGACCTGCGTATTGGTCGATATCACCGGCGTCACATTAACCGGCGGAGGCGCGGTTACCTTTGGTGGCGGCGGAATATCGAGCTTTTCAGGCGGTGGAGGTGGCTCCTCTGGCTCTTCGGGCACTTCTTCTTCAACATCGAAGGTTTTCAGATCCTCAAACATCTGCTTTGCGGCGTCAAACGCCAGGCCTGTTACGAGGGCATAACCCAAGCCAGCGTGAAGCAACGCAACAATGCCGATAGTGATAATCCGGTTGGTACTTATACCTTGGTCTTGATCAGCATAGGCCATTAAAAACGACTCTCCCTCCTACATATCCTCGTTGAGGCTGACACAACGTCTCGGCTTTGGCAACCGTCTCAAAGACGTTTTCCTCAGCGAGCGTCGATTTTCCGGCCTGCGCGCCGCATCTAGCCAGCGATAAACGATTGCGCAACGGCTTTTGTATAATCCTGCGTTCATTATATGAGGCTTATCGTGCATCGCTTTGGAGCCTATTTTTGGATAAGAAATCAGCCTTTTTGATATCCGCATTATCCGGATTTGCGCTTGGATTATCGGTGCCTGCGTCCGCGCAGACCGCATCTCCGCTGAGCTATGCTGACACGGCTGACCTCTCGATAGGCGCTGCAATCGTTGCGCATATCCGCGTCCGCATGGCGCAGCGAATCAAGCCCGCGCCCGGAATAATAATCACGCCGGGCCGCGCCCGCTTCGTTGTCACAGCGGACGTCATTGCCCTGATTCGCGGTGCTGGCGGGCTGCCGCCACAGATCCGGTATCTGGTTGATGTGCCGACCGATTCAAAGGGTAAACCGCCCAAATATAAGAAGGCTGAGATGATGGTCTTCGGCGTCGCCGTGCCAAAACGAAACGGCGAAATTCAATTGATTGCGCCTGATGCGCAGGTGCCGATGGTGCCCGGCCTGGCTGAGCGTGTTCGCGCGATCATATTGGCCAGTACCCGCGCTGACGCGCCGCCGCGAATCACCGGCGTAGGGGACGCGTTTCATGTTGCTGGCGCACTTTCAGGCCAGGGCGAAACGCAGATTTTCCTCGTTGCAGATGATGGCCGTCCCGCTTCGCTCAGCATCTGGCGCGAACCGGGATTGAGGCCGCGCTGGGCTGTGTCACTTGATGAAATCGTTGATCAGGGTGCCGGGCCGCCGTCTCGCGACACCTTGCTTTGGTACCGGCTTGCCTGTTTTCTGCCGCCGACACTGTCGGTTGATAACGTCGCCACACTGGACGGCGAATCGGCGCGGATTGCGGCGGAGGATTACCAGACGGTACTCGGCGGGCTAGGCGCGTGTGGGCGGACGCGGAAATAGGCTCAGCTTATTGCCCTGCCAAGCTTCGAATATAATCGACCGTCATGATTGCAGGCGAAGCCAGTCGCGCACGGCCAAGCTGATCGGCCCAATAGCTCTCTGAGCCGTGCGCGGTGCGCCATTCATGCAGATGGCGTGTATAAAGGCAAAGATCATAGGCCTCACTGATTCCAATGGCTCCGTGAACGCCGTGGGCGATTGCAGCGATCTGCACGGCCGCGCGGCTTGCGCCCTGTTTGGCGATTGCCGCGATTTCGAGTGACGGGGTCAGGCCGTGGGCACAGCCGATTTGCGCCGCGATGCGCGCCATCACGACCTGCTCTGCCATCACCGAAAGCTGCTGCTGAACCGCCTGCTGCTTCGCGATGGGCTTGCCGAACTGAATACGCTGGTTGGCATAGTCAATCGTCATCGTCAGCACCCGGTCAGCCGCACCTGATATTGCGGCAGCGGTCGTAACAGCAGTGATTCTGAGCATAATCTCGGGCGAAGAGTCAGGAACGGCGCGGCGCGCCATCGTTTCGGCAATCTGCGCTGGCACAAGGAACTGACCAAGCGCGTGGAAAAGATGAAAGCCCTCTGCAAGCGATAGTCCCGCCCCGCCCTGCGCCTCAGGCACAAGCGCATCAAGATAGCCTGATGCGTCCACTGCTTCCACCAGCGGCGCAATTGGCGCGCCCGCCGCAATCGCGCGGATATCAGAGGGCGATGCAACGCTTTCAAGCATCCGCACGAAGGGATCAAGAAACTCCATCAGCGTATCCCAAGCCCGCGCGCAACGATGCCGCGCAATATCTCTCGCGTGCCACCGCGCAGTGAGAAGCTTGGTGCCATTGCGCTGACATAGGCCAGCGTTCGTATTAGTTCGGGATCAACCGCTTCACTAGGATATCGGCCAAGGTCATCAGCGATCAGCACGGGCACCAACTGTTCAAATGCCGTGCCCAAATCCTTGATTAGTGAGGCCTCGGTCACTGGGCTTT
>JAYTMV010000152.1:0-1691 GCA_043728175.1 Sphingomonadales bacterium | reverse complement strand
TGATAGACCTTTGGCCCCTTCGCGAGTCTGCGACCCAAAGCTACAACGAAACTATCATAGCGGTCCCCGCCGAGTTTCTGGCGCGCGGCGCGTTCGCTTGCTGAAAGTGTGGGCGTGTTCGATAGCCAGAAGCGGATGAACAAGGCCATCATCTCGACATTGATCCCGACATCGCGCTCGACCCGCGACAAGCGCCGGTCAACAGCGTCCATCCGCTTGGCCTGCACTGCTTCGCGGCGTTCGTCATCATCAGGCGACAGGAATGAGGCAAGCGCGGCTTCGACAATGAGCGAACGTGATTGACCGCGCCGCGCTGCATAGGCCGCAAGTGCCGCCATCATCTCGGACTCAAGATAGACCGATTGGCATATTTTTCTCACGGCCTAAAACCCTATATCCATATCGCGTTGGCGCGCGACGTCACGCAAGTTGCGCAGCAGGAGATTGGCATTTTCGCTGTCTGGGTCGAGCGACGGCTCATCGAGTTCAAACTCGTTCCTTCGGCTCGGTTCGGGCGCAATATCCATATGTCGGTCAAGGTCGGGTTCGCGCCGGACACCGGAGTTTTCATCTTCGTCACCCTCATCATCCCTGTCGCCTTTTTCCGATGATGAAACGGGCGATGCTGGTGCCACTGGTATTGGAGCTTCATCTGGCTTTTTTTGTCAGCGCGGATGATGATCGGCGGCGGTAACGGCAGGTTGCTCCAGTCGTCCGCTGGTGGTTCATGTCCAGTCTTTTCAGTTTCCGGTGCGGGCAGTAAACGCGCGTTCAGGCGCGCATCTTCATAATAACGTGCCTTCTTAGCCCGGACAGGATGGATACCTGCCGCCATCACGATCTCGTCGCTGGGCGGCAATTGCATGATTTCACCCGGCGTTAGCAGTGGCCGCGCGGTTTCCGAACGCGATACCATCAAATGCCCGAGCCACGGCGACAAGCGATGGCCGGCATAATTCTTCATCGCGCGCATCTCGGTCGCCGTCCCCAGCGCATCGGACACACGCTTGGCGGTGCGCTCGTCATTGGTGGCAAAGCTCACCCGGACATGGCAATTGTCAAGGATCGCATTGTTGGGGCCGTAAGCCTTTTCGATTTGATTGAGCGACTGGGCGATCAGAAACGCTTTGATCCCATAGCCCGCCATGAAGGCGAGCGTGGTCTCGAAAAAGTCGAGCCGACCAAGCGCTGGAAACTCATCGAGCATGAACAGCATCCGGTGGCGGCTATCCTTCGCGTCCAGGTCTTCAGTCAACCGCCGCCCGATCTGGTTGAGGATCAAACGGATCAGTGGTTTGGTGCGGCTGATGTCGGATGGCGGAACGACCAGATAGAGTGTTGCCGGAGCGGCACCTTCGACCAGATCGGCAATCCGCCAATCGCAGCGCCGCGTGACGGCAGCCACAACCGGGTCGCGATAAAGCCCAAGATAGGACATGGCGGTGGAAAGAACGCCTGATCGCTCATTGTCTGATTTGTTGAGCAGTTCGCGCGCAGCCGATGCTACCACGGGATGCGGCCCGGCGTCCCCCAGATGGCGTGTTTTCATCATAACCACCAAAACCGTATCGATGGGGCGCTTGGGATCAGAGAGGAATGCGGCAACCCCTGCCAACGTCTTGTCAGGCTCGGCGTAGAGCACATGGAGGATAGCACCAACCAGCAGACTATGGCTGGTCTTTTCCCAGTGC
>JAYTMV010000151.1:0-4391 GCA_043728175.1 Sphingomonadales bacterium | reverse complement strand
TGCTTCACCTTTGCCGAAGTGGGCGGCAGCGACGCCGAACGTGAGATGAAAGCGTTTACGACTGGCGGCAAACGGTTCAACAGTGCTTACGGATTTAACTTTCTCTATGCCAATCAACTGACCCCAGCTTTAGTGAGAGAGGCGGTGGAGGCATGGCCTGACGCGCCCGGTGTTGGCTGGCCAAGCTGGGCTTTTTCAAACCACGATGCCCCGCGCTGGATTAGCCGTTGGGCACCACCAAATCAGGCGCAAGCCTATGCGCGTGTTGTTATGCTGCTGTTTGTTTGTCTGCGCGGAAATATCATCATTTGGCAGGGTGAAGAGCTTGGCCTCAGCCAAGTTGAGATTGGTTTTGATCAGCTTCATGATCCGGAGGCGATTGCCAATTGGCCACTGACGCTTAGCCGCGACGGCACGCGGACGCCAATGCCATGGGTGGCAGATGCTTCAGCGCATGGTTTTAGCGATGCAGTGCCTTGGCTTCCATTCGGGGCGGATCACGGCGCTGCGGCGGTTGATCGTCAGGAGAGTGATCCACGGTCAATCCTCCTGCTCACGCGCCGTTTAATAGCGCTACGCAGCGAGAATGATGCGCTGATGCAGGGCAATGTAACGATCATTGAGGCGGGCCAAAATCTGCTCGTCTTTACCCGTGAAAGCGATACACAAACATTGCTTTGCATATTCAATCTCGGCGGTGATGTGGCCGCTTGGCAGCCAGCACAGTCCAATCGCTGGCGTGTGATTGAGGCCGTTGGTGGCGCGACCTCGTGGAGCTTACCCGGCTATAGCGGGCTAATTGCAGAAAGGATCGGATGATGCGGATCGTTACACGGTTGATGGCGCTTCTGCTTGCGCTGACCGCAGGTCCCGCATTGGCTGAGACGGTTGCCACTGCGACGTCTCCGGGCAAGCGGCTCACTGTTGCGCTTGAACTCGATAATGACGGTAGGCCGTCTTATGCTGTGTCACGTGGTGGGAAATCAGTTATCGCGACATCACGGCTTGGCTTCATCCTTGCTGATGCGCCTAAGCTTGATCGCAATTTCAAACTCGCCAGTCAGGCCACTCGCAGCGTTGATGAAAGCTGGGATCAACCGTGGGGTGAATGGAAAACGATCCGCAATCATTTCAATGAATTGCGTGCGCGCTTTACCGAGAAGGGTAAGCCGGGGCGGAGCCTTGATGTCGTATTTAGGATTTATGATGATGGCATTGGTTTTCGCTATGAATTTCCTGATCAGCCGGGCCTCAAGCAGGTCAATATCGTTGAGGAATTAACGCAATTTGCAGTCGCCGAGGCCGCGACGGCATGGTGGATTCCAGCGATAGAATGGAACCGTGAGGAATATCTCTACAACAAAACCCCGATTGATGCGGTTGGGCTTGCCCAAACCCCGATGACGATCAAAACCGCATCGGGGCTTCATGTTGCGTTTCATGAGGCGGCGCTGGTCGATTATTCGGCGATAAATTTGCAGAAGGTTGAAGGCGGGCTGCTTAAAGCCGTGCTAACGCAAAGCTCTTCCGGGCCAAAGGTCAGCCGCGCCGCGCCCTTCCCAACGCCGTGGCGGACGATGCAAATTTCTGATGATGCAGCAGGGCTGTATATGTCTAACCTCATCCTCAATCTCAATGAACCGAATAAGCTGGGAGATGTGTCTTGGGTGAAACCGCGCAAATATGTTGGCATTTGGTGGGGAATGCACCTTGAAACGCAAAGCTGGGCCACGGGGCCAAAGCACGGCGCCACTACCAAGAATGCGCTTGAACTGATTGATTTTGCTGCAAAACACGGTTTTCCAGGAATGCTGATTGAAGGTTGGAATGTCGGTTGGGATGGCGATTGGTTCGGCAATGGTGAAGAGTTTAGCTTCACTCAGGCGACCCCCGATTTCGATATTGCGAAGGTCGCCGCTTACGGCAAAGCAAAGGGCGTAAAGATCATCGGCCATCATGAAACCTCGGCCAATGCCGCGCATTATGAAGATCAAATGGCAGATGGCTTTGCGCTTTATCAGAAGCTTGGGGTCGATTCGGTCAAAACCGGTTATGTATCTGATGCAGGCGGGATGAAGGTGAAGCTGCCCGATGGCCGTATCAGCTATGAATGGCATGAGGGGCAGGCGTCCGCACGGCATCATTTGAAGGTCGTTGAGGAGGCCGCTAAGTACCGGATTGCGATCAACGCGCATGAGCCAATCAAGGACACGGGCCTCCGCCGGACATACCCCAACTGGATCAGCCGCGAAGGCGCGCGCGGCATGGAGTATAATTGCTGGGCACAACCCAAAAATTCACCAGCGCATGAGGCCAATCTGGTCTTCACGCGAATGCTTGCCGGGCCGATGGATTTCACTCCGGGGATTTTGAGCCTAAAAGGGCGCGGGGATAGCGACATCCTTTCGACCATCGCCAAGCAGCTTGCGCTTTATGTCGTGATCTATTCGCCAATCCAAATGGCGGCCGATTTGCCGGAAAATTATGCAAAATATCCTGCTGCATTTCAGTTTATCAAGGATGTGCCAACTGACTGGGCGGATACCCGGGTGCTTGCGGGTGAAATTGGCGATTATGTGGCCTTTGCGCGCAAGAACCGAGTAGGGAACGACTGGTACATCGGTGCGGTTGGTGACGAAGAGGCACGGACGATGACCGTCAAGCTTGATTTTCTTGACCCCGGCAAAACCTATACTGCGCAAATCTACCGCGACGGGGATGACGCCGATTACCGCACCGAAAAACGCCATGCGATTGTGATCGAAACCAAAAAGGTGCGGGCAGGGGATAGTCTTACGCTTGTAATCGCACCGGGTGGCGGTCAAGCAATCCGCTTTGTGGCTTCGAAATGATCAACAAAGGGAAGCAGTCATGGCCATCGTAGTAACCGGCAGCACGCCAGAGGCCGAGAGCGAAGGCGTTGACGCGCCTGACCTACGCATTTTTGTGTTTGCGCTGTTTTTCATTTTTGGCGGTATTACGAGCCTGAATGATGTAATCATTCCTAAGCTAAAGGAATTGTTCACGCTCAACTATTTGCAGGCGATGCTGGTGCAATCGGCCTTCTTTGGGGCATATTTTATCTTCTCAATTCCTGCTGCGGCGATCGTTCGTAAGAGCGGCTACATGCGCACGGCGGCGATTGGATTGCTGATGATGACAGCAGGGTGCCTGCTGTTTGTGCCAGCCTCATTATCGGGGACGTTTGCGATGTTCCTGTTTGCGCTGTTCGTGCTGGCGGCTGGAATTACGACGGTTCAGGTGGTTGCCAATCCGCTGATCTCAATGCTTGGCGCGCCAGCGACTGCGCCGAGCCGACTTACGTTTGCGCAAGCCTTTAATTCGCTCGGCACGACGATTTTTCCCTATGTCGGTTCAATCGTGATCCTTGGATCGCTCGCAACGGTTGATGTCGCGACGCTGAGCGGGGCTGCGCTTGATGCATATCGGACGCAAGAGACGCAGGTTGTCGTGCGCACGTATCTTGGGCTTGCAGCGGCATTGATGATTGTCGCGGCGGTCGTGTGGACGCGCCGCAACCGCCTGCCGCAGCCACCTGCTGATGATACGAGCATTTTGAATGCGTTTGATCTGCTCAAGCGGCAACGCTTTGGTTTTGGCGCGCTCTGTATCTTCCTCTATGTCGGGGCGGAGGTTGCGATTGGCTCGATCATCGTCAATTATTTGATGGAGGCCAACATCATGGGGCTTGGACAGCAGGCTGCTGGTGAACTCGTGCCGCTCTATTGGGGTGGTGCCTTGGTCGGGCGGTTTATTGGCTCTTATGTGCTTAGGCTGGTATCGCCGGGAATGGTGCTTGCGGGTGTTTCCGCAGCGGTTATCGCGCTTCTCCTGATCTCGGGCAGTGGCAGTGGTGGATTAGCAGGATGGTCATTGCTCGCGATTGGATTGTTCAACTCGATCATGTTTCCGACAATATTCACGCTTGCAAGCGTCGGCCTTGGTAAGCGTGCCGCCGAAGGATCAGGCGTGATCTGTGTTGCAATTGTCGGCGGCGCGGTGATCCCTCCGCTGACTGGTTGGGTTGCTGACATGGTAGACAGCCTGCAAGTCGCATTGATTGTGCCCGCACTATGTTACTTCGTGATCTTGGCCTTTGGCTTTTACGCGCACCGCAACCGCGCGTCTGCATAAAAAAGACCCCTCCTCACTAGGTGAGGAAGGGCCAGATCAAGACGCCGGGAGGCGTTAGGTTAAGGGTTACGCTTTTGCCTTTTCATTGCACTTGGCGAGTTCTTCGGCAGTGAACGCCGCGCCGTTGGCGGTGAAGCTTTCGATTTTGCCAACCTTGCGTGCGGCTTGGGCGCAGACAACGGCAGGGCGGCTGCTGCTTTGACCAGCGACACAGCCAGTCGGGCCACAGCGCCACA
>JAYTMV010000150.1:0-4275 GCA_043728175.1 Sphingomonadales bacterium | reverse complement strand
GAGCAAATGCTCAGCAGTGTTTCCTGTCCACCAATCTTCACGCGGTAACCCGCAAGGCAGCTTGTATGCGGCTTGTAGCGCAAGTAAAAAATTGACGGGTCGGTAAACTCCAGACCGGGTCGCAATCGCGCCAGTTGTGCAATCATCAAAGCTGGATCGAGCAAGGTTGCAAGCGCAGGCAGCGCAGGATCGCGCGCCACCAGTTCGATGTCAGGACGCGAGAGCATAGGCCCCGCTTTCCCGGCGTGACCGGTACAGCCGGGTATAGGCCCCGCCGAGTGCCAGAAGCGACGCGTGGTTGCCGGTTTCGACGATACGTCCCTGATCGATCACGATGATCCGGTCAGCCTCTGCTGCGAAGGACAGATCATGCGTGACCAGTAGTACCGCCTTGCACTTGGCGAGCCGCCGGAGCGCATCGATCACATGTTGTTCATTGTCCCTGTCAAGCCCGACGGTGGGTTCGTCAAGGATCAGGATTGGGCTTTGCCGAAGCGCCGCGCGAGCAATGGCCAAGCGCTGGCGTTGCCCCGTAGAAAGCGAAACACCACGCTCGGCCAGAACCGTGTCATAACCCTCCGCCATCAAGGCAATAAAACCGTGCGCATTGGCAAGGCGGGCCGCCGCCTCGATCTCAGCCGCGCTGGCATTGGGCCGGGCAAGCGCGATATTCTCCCGCACGCTATCCGAAAACAGCAGCGAATCTTGCAATACGACGCTGATTTGACTGCGGAGCGACGCGAGCCTGTAGTCTCGAATGTCGTGCCCGTCGATCAGGATACGGCCAGATGTCGGATCATAAAGCCGCATGAGCAAACTTGAGATGGTTGATTTACCCGCGCCCGACGCGCCAACAAGGGCCACCATCTGCCCCGGCATGATTGTGAAATCGACACCCGATAGCACTGGCCGGCCATCACCGTAGTCGAAGCCGACATTGTCGAATGTCACCGTTCCGGCAAAGGCTGGCGCTTCCGCCGCATCCGCCGCGTCACTGATATCGGGGACTTCCTCAAGCAAATCGACAACACGTTCACCTGCTGCTGTTGCCTTGGCGATGCGGCTTGAATTCTTGGCAAAGTCACGCACCGGTCTAAAGGCGTTTTTTAGATAGGTGAGGAAGACAATCAAGTCGCCCGGAGTCAATTTTCCTTGCAGGACCAGCAGTGTGCCGAACCAGAGGACAAGTGCGGTTGAAATGCCGACCAAAATGTCGGTCGCCCGTTCCAAAGCCGCCGTAAGCCGTTTGGCCTTTACGCCGTCGGTCAGCGATCCGGCATTGTGTTTTTCAAATGTCTTGGACATCCGGTCTTCAAGCGACAGCGCCTGGACCACGCGCATCCCTGCCATCGATTCAGAGGCGGCGGCGGCTATTCCGCCTTCGCGCTTGCGCTGGTCACGGCTGACCGTCTGAATCCGCCGCCCAAGCCGCAGAGTCGTCAACGCCAAAATTGGCAAGGGCGATAGCGCGATCAAGGCCAGCTGCCAGTTGAGCCACAGCATGACCCCCGCCATTCCAAACAAGATCAGGACATTAGTCGAAAGCGGCAGCATCGCTGTAACGGCCGCCTCGCGCATCATGCCGACGTCGCCGACGATCCGCATCGTCAGGTCTCCGGTGCGCGACCGATCATGAAAAGCGAGCGATAGCCGTTGCAAATGGCGGTAAAGATCGTGCCGCAACTTCGCCAATATGCGCGATCCTGTTAGCGCGAAACCGATCGTGCTCACATATTCCAAGGTCGCACGCATGCCGATAGTGATAACCACCATGCCTGCACAAAAGAGCAGCAGTGTCATCTGTGGCAGCGCGTCGATGGCCGCAATGCCTGAGCCCGCCGCATCGGGTGTCACCGCAACAACCCGATCGATCACCAGCTTCAACGGCCAGGGCTCGAGCAAGCGCATCACAGTCGCTCCGATCAGCGCCAGCGCCGATCCGATCATTAATCCGCGGTGTGGCGGCATATAAGGCGCTATATGGCGGAAAATCCGGCGCAACCCAAAAGCCGTTTCGCGCATTTTGGTGGGGCGGCGACGTTTCAGCACGGGACGGTTTCTACCGCAAGATCAAGGATGCGCTCAACGACGCTGTCCCAACCCAGTTCACGCACCGCTTTGTCTCGAGCCGCAAAACCCAAGTTCGCGCGCAATTCGGGATCACGGTGCAGACGGATAATGGCATCGGCAAAGGCCTGTGCATCCCCTGCTGGACAGAGCAAGCCATCAACCTCATCCGTGACGAGCCCATCAATATCGCCAATCCGGCTGGCGATTACCGCGCGTCCTGCGGCCATATATTCCATGATCTTGAGCGGCGAAAAATAGAAGTTTGGCTGTTGCGGATACGGTGCGACTGCCACGTCCATCCGCGCGATCAGGGCAGGGATTTTGGCAGGCTCTACCGCGCCAGTCAGCTCGGACACGCGGCCAAGCCCGGCAGCAGCGAGTTGGCCTTGTAGGCTCGCGCGTTCTGGTCCGTCACCAACGATCAGAAGGCGCACCGGTACATCTGCTTTGAGGGCGATGCGGGCCGCCTCAACCAAAATCGACAGTCCGTGCCACGGTTTAAGCGTGCCTACAAAACCAATGGTCAGCTTTGAAGCGCCGCCATGCTCAACAGGCAAAAACCGCCGCGTATCAACGCCATTCGGGATGACGTGCAGTTTCGTTTCCATGACGCCAAATTCGGCCAACCACGCTGCTACCCCCGATGACACGGCAATGGTGTGATCCGCCGCATCATAGGCCCGCCTTGCACTCGCTTCGGCTGCGGCGCGATCATGCAGGACCCGGTGCTCGGCCTGTTCCTCGATCAGAGGCGCATTGACTTCCAAGACGGCAGGCACACTGCGCGAACGTGCCCAGATCATTGCCGCATGGCTCCACAAGGCATGGCGCTCATAGACCATGTCAAACACCGGCTCAGCATCAAGCCGCCCGGGAAGATCGGCATTCACCTCAAACAGCGCCCGTTCGCGCGCGGCTGCATCGTTGGTGGAAGGGCGCGGCAAGGCGATGCACTTGACGGCTTCAAGACCGGCTGGCGTGTCCCCGCCAAAACGCCGCGCGAATAGAGTGATCGATGCACCTCCGCGGATGAACGCACGGATCACCTCCTGCACATGGACCGACGATCCTTTGCACCCAAAAACCGGCACGCCGGGATCGGCACAGACATAGGCGATCCGCTTCATCCGATTGCCCTCAAGCCTTCGCTCATCGTCTGCACGCCTGAGCCAAATAACGTACGAAGCTGTGCCGCATTGCGGTCAACATCAAACTCAGCCTCAATCAGCGCCCGTCCGCGCTCTGCCAATTGTGTTCGGAGTGCCGGATTACCGAGCAGGCGTTCTAACGCATCAGCCAGAGCCTCCGGATCGCGCGGACGCACACAAAGCCCGGTCTCGCCATCGCGAACGATTTCGGGAATGCCCGTCACGTCGGTGCCAACACAAGGAGTCCCAAGCGCCATTGCTTCGATCAGAACGGTGGGCAGGCCATCGCGGTCGCCATCTTCGGCAATCACGCAGGGCATCACGCTGACCGCCGCTTCACGAAAAGCAGCAATTACCTGATGACGCGGCAAGGCACCAAGCAAGCGGACATGCTCGCCCAGCGCCAACCGATCAATCATCGCATGCAATTGTTCGCCCTGCGGCCCCTCTCCAACGATCTTACACTCGAAAGGCACTCCGTGCGCTTTCAGGAGCGCGCACGCCTCAATCAGCACATCAAAGCCTTTCTTTTCAACGAGCCGTCCTACCGCGACGATCTTTCGTGGCCGATCTGTCGGTGCCTCATACGGAAAGTCGCTCAGTTGTAAGCCATTGTAAATTCGCGTCACATCGTGGGCCGCGATCCCGTGATTCGCATGCAACCAATCCAGGTTAAAGTCTGACACGGTGACAACCGCAGAAGCCTTCACCATCTTTTCACGCAACACGTCGGGGTCGACATTTTCGTGGAAGATATCCTTGGCATGCCCGGTAAAGCTGTAGCTGATGCCAGCAAAATAGGCGGCCAGCTGGGCAATGCGCGTTGCGATGGTGGCGAAATGGGCGTGAAGATGGGTGATGCCTAATTCGCGCGCGTGGATTGCAAGCTGCACTGCTTGCTGGATGTCAGCCGTATCGGCGGACTGTACCCCATCCAACGCCCTCCAAAATCCAGGAAGGCTGGCCGCTCCGGATTTCATCGTCATCCAAAAACCGTCAGCCTTGGGTGCGCTGTCGGAGATGTAGGTCACCGGAGACCGGACCTCGCCCAGGATCG
>JAYTMV010000149.1:0-7067 GCA_043728175.1 Sphingomonadales bacterium | reverse complement strand
CTATGCGCGGCGGTATCAACATCAATGTGAAGCGAGGGGTGAAGCGTTCGCAACTGCGGCAAATTCGGGAGCAATCGCTGTTGTGCATAAAGCGGAAGTATCCCCAAACGCAGCCGCATCACTGGGTTTGGACTGGTCAAAGTCTCAATCGCATCAGTCAGCGAATCAAGGATCGGCGCGACGAGGTGCATCAGTTTTTCGCCGTCCTCATTAAGCTGGATCGCCTGATGCCGCCGCTCAAACAGCGGTCGGCCAACGAAGCGCTCAAGTGACTGGATACGGCGGCTAAGCGCGGGTGAGGACAGCGAAAGATCCTCGGCAGCGGCCTTGACCGAGCCCAGCCTGGCAACATGGACAAAAGCTTCAACCCCGGCAAGCGAAGGGAGGCGGCGCATTGATCAACCTTTCTATAACAAACCTTTGCATGAATACGTCACGAATGCAAAAATTGCAATTACGGTTTTTCATTTCGCACTTGCACAATTTTATGCTGCGGCGCAAACAGGATGAGCCTTTCAGGCATCCTCTCCTAAAGACTTTATGGGTCAGCCCTTCGTGGGCTGACCCCTTTTTTTTGCCTTAGTCGCCGTGATCAATCGGCGCGGCCTTAAGTTTTCGCAGCGCATAGATGATTAAGCCGCCAAGCATCGCCGCCGACAGGAAATAGGGAAGTGGCTGATAAAGCTCATATAATCCCACGCCGATTGACGGGCCAAGGATAAACGCCGCACCGTTGACTGAGGTAACCCGCCCCGCCACTGCGCCTTGCAAACTGCGATCAACCGCGAGCGATGAACCCGCTGTAAAGCCAGGCCGTGTGAAGCCAAAGCCAACACAGGCAAGCGCGTAAGCGCAGGCAATCCCGTAAAGCGATTCGGCAAAGCCCGTTAGCCCAGTGCCCGTTGCCGCGATGATGAGGCCAAAAATTACCATATTGCGCGGCGCAAGATTAAGCAGCGGGATCAGCCCCCACTGCACGAGCAAGGCCGCCGCCGCCCCAACCATGAGAACAATACCGATGGCTTGCTGCGCATCAGCAAGCGGAAGCCCAAGCCGGTCAATCACGAGAAAGCCAATCGCTTGACCCGTCATCGCCTGTGCGTGGCCCATCACCAGCCCCATCAGCATCCACGGCCAGATTCGCTTATCGGTGAGCGCGAGACGCTCGCTATTTTGATCCGCAGTGGCTGCGGTAATGCTCGCCCCAGCGGGTGCGCCCCCGATGGAAGGGTAACTGTTCACGGCACCGCGCCCGACATCGTCCGGGCCATCGTCGCGCAGGTTCTTATAAGCAAAGAACAAAACAACAGCCCCGCCGCCCGCAAATATAAACGCTGGCCCTGCAAAGCCAACAAAGGGCAAGCCAACCAGCCACGGCGCCGCCGCTGGCCCAAGGATCGTCCCTAGGCCGAACGCCGAACCAAGCATCGTCAGCGCCTTGGTGCGGTTCGCCCGCGTTGTCCGCAGCGCAACCATCGCCTGTGCGGCGGGCGGTGCTGCGGAGCCAAAAATGCCGTAGAGCATCCGCGCAATCACAAAGCAGACCATTGTCAGCACTGGCCCGATCCAGCCGCGCAGTCCAGCGGTCAGGATAAGGCCGCACAGCGCAACTGAGCCAATAAACCCACCAAGCCCGATCAGCACCATTTCGCGGCGACCGTCACGATCAGACCGCCGCGCCCAGATTGGCGCGGTGACAACCCAGATTGCCGCCGATACCGAGAAAGCGGCGGCAATCACACTGTCAGCGACCCCCATCGTCCGGCCAATCGTCGGCAGCACGGATTGCAAGGCGGTATTGCCAGCGCCCGTCGTCAACATCACCAGAAAAAGAATGGTGAAATCACGGTTGTTGGCTTTTACGTCGGCCACGTCAGTGCCTCGACGGCATGTGAAAGAAGCGATTCGGTTTCATTTGTGAACCTGTTAATCGCATCAATTGATCGCGGTAAAGCCATTGATTGTAAAAGCTTTGTCTATTCTGGCTTGCCATAGGCGGCTGCATTTGCGAACGCGGGAGAAATGAGTTGCCGCCAAGGATTTATATGACCTTCTCTTCGGCTGATGCCGCCACGATATTAAAACGACGCAAAGCACGCGGCCCTTGGGCGATGTTCCTCAAGGGCTTTCTCAAACATCCGGTAATGGTTGGCTCAATTATCCCATCATCGGATACGCTCATCGCGCACATGCTTAAGCCCGTCGACTGGGTGAACACGCGGTTGTTCGTTGAATATGGCCCCGGCGTCGGCACCTTCAGCCAGCACATTCTCAAGCGCCTGCCCGCCGATGCGGTCTATATCGCGATTGATACCAATCCTGATTTCATCACTTATTTGAGCGATACGATCCTTGATACACGCTTCCGCCCCGTGCTTGGATCAGCGGCTGATGTGGAGCAGATTGTCCGCGACTCAGGCTTTGACCATGCTGACTATGTGCTGTCTGGCCTGCCCTTTTCGACATTGCCGGCTGGCGTTGGCCCTGCAATTGCCAAGGCAACCGCAGATGTCCTGCGCCCCGGCGGCGCATTCCTCGTCTATCAATTCCGCGCCAAAGTGCGTGATTTCATCGCCCCCCATTTTGGCCGGATTGATCAGGCGATGGAATATTGGAATGTGCCCCCATGCTGCCTGTTCTGGGCGTGGAAGGACTAGCCTTTTCGAGTGCGGTGGAATCACCGAACGGCTCGGAAAAGGCGCAAAAACAGGGTCTAGTCAGTTTTCCAATTGAGATTGCGCGTCAATCGGTAATCAAGCGCCGTCACGATCAAATAACCAAACAACCAGCGCGCGCGGCGGAGCCATGAGGACTCAGCACGGTGCGTCTCACGCGTCACCTCCGCGCTATGCACACAGTGCAAATCAATCACCCCGCGCATGTGATCCGCCAGCCCCGCATCATCAATCCGCAGCATGATTTCAGTATTCAAATACAGGCTACGCATATCGAAATTGGCCGAACCAACATAAGTCACATCATCAATCACGACGAGCTTCATATGCAGCATCTCAGGCAGATACTCATAAATCTGCGCAGAGCGTTTGAGCAGCCGCCGGTAGCAATGCCGTGCCGCCGCAATCGTGATATTATTATCCGAGCGAGCCGCAGTAATCAGCCGAAACCGCCCGCGCGTCGCCGCGCTGCCAAGCTTGCGCAGGAACCCCCAGTTGGGCGCGAAATAGGCCTGCACCATATCAACCTGCTTCCCGCGCACGATGCCCTCTCGTAAGGCACGCGTGATCGCGTTCAATCGCTTTGATGGCCCGCCGTAAAGCCAGCGCAGCGCGCCTTGCTTATCACTATGCTTGCCAAGAATCGCAACCAAGCCCCGAATCCCGGGATTAGGCGCAGTCACCCAATCTGCCAGCGCGCTATGATACGCCGCCAGCCGCGCCACACCGTCGCCCTCGATCCGCAGATAAATATCGTGCCAGCTATGCCCGGCGGGATCATCGGCGAAATAGGCATCCTCGATGTTGCTGCCGCCGATGACCGCGCATTTCCCATCAGCAATCAGCATTTTCTGATGATTGCGCAGCAGATAGCGGCGGCCATAGCGCGGCTCAATCCGGGCAAAGGCGATCCCCGCCTCAACCATTTCGACAAACATCGCATCAGGCTGTGCCTGCGTGCCAAAACCGTCAACCAGCAGCGTAACCGCCACCCCGCGACCCTGCGCCTCAATCAACGCGTCGGCAACCTGCCGCCCCGCGCCGTCAGTCCCAAAGGCATAAAAACAAAGCTGAAGCGCCTTGCGCGCCCCCGCGATCACATCAAGCAAAAGCGCAAACCGCTCCGCCCCGCCAAAAACAAATTTGAGGCGGTGGCCGGAAACTGCGGCTTCAATCGGGGGGTAATGGGGGAGTGTAGTCACAGGTGTTGCATCGGCTGAACGAAGGGGGATTGCAAGGGGGAGCACTTGGAGCAGGATGGGTTTCGTTGTAAATTAAAATAATTACAGTTATACATCCTCTAACTAAACGCAACAACCCGTGACAAATCAGACGAATAGCCGAATCTAATGTAACCACAGTATCAGGGTCAATCGGCAATTAAATATTTTACATTGAGCATGGTTTGATTATCATTACATATGGAAAAATTGGGGGACTAAAAATGGATCTCGATGAATATCAGCGGGTTGCGCGTGAGACAACGCGCTCCAAGGATATCGAAGTATTTACTCTTGGGCTGTTTGGTGAGGCTGGAAGTGTTGCCAGTGCTATTAAAAAGCTGAAACGCGATAATCCAGCTGCTTCCGTCGCAAAGGATGAAGTAGAGACCGAGTTGGGCGATGTCCTATGGTATCTGGCGGAAATCGCGAGTCACTACGAACTCAAACTTTCTGACATTGCCGCTTCAAACCTTGAAAAGACCAAATTCCTATTTGTTGGTGACGACAGCGTTCTTGATGCAATTGCGCCAAGTGATCAGCGTTTTCCGCCTCAGATTGTTGCCAATTTTTCAGATGATGGCCAACAAGTTACCATCCACGTCGACGGGAAACCATTCGGCGATCCGTTGGACGATAATGCCCACGACCCAGATGGCTACCGTTTTCATGATATTTTTCATTTTGCATACATGACGCGCCTCGGTTGGTCGCCAGTGATCCGAAAACAGCTTGGTCTTAAAAGGCGGTATGACGAGAGGGTGGACAGAGTAGAAGATGGTGCCCGAGCAATTTTTCTGGAAGAAGGAATTTCAGTCTTTATTTTCAATCAAAACGAACGGACTCCGGAGGGAGTATCTTCGTTCTCGGATAGGGCGAACATTCCATTTGGCGTTCTGTCCGCAATCAAGACAATGACA
Source organism: Sphingomonadales bacterium (assembly GCA_043728175.1). Taxonomy (GTDB): domain Bacteria; phylum Pseudomonadota; class Alphaproteobacteria; order Sphingomonadales; family Sphingomonadaceae; genus Aquisediminimonas. The sequence continues at coordinate 2,252 of JAYTMV010000149.1, read as the reverse complement.
AAAGGAATCGAAGTTGGTCGGCGGGATATCGGCGCGTGGCGCGACGCCATAGAGATGGGCTTTCGAGCCTTTGATAGTCTGGCTCGTCACTCTTCAGGATCCTTTACCTGCGATTTAGAAGCAAGAACGATGGTCTTCGAGTCATCCAATGCCAGCGGCTAAATCATACTTTGCTGAATCATTAGTCCAAGCGTGGGCGTTAGGCGCTAAGGCGGTGGCCTCTGGTGAAGGGGGCGGATATATAATGGTCGTTTCGGCGGGAACGTCATGGAGTGGGACGCCCGCCGAACAGCACAAACTTGTTGCTGCGGCCGACAAATGGCATGCCGAACATCCAACCACTGTTGCGGAAATGTTACTGCCCCAGAGAGTTGGCCTTTCCAATGCACAATCCCAAAATGCGATTGATGCAGGTTTGAAGCTCTTTGGTCGGGGAAGGCGCCGGGGTCTTAGATTTAGCGGCTGGACGCACACTTATTTTGAACGAATGACTGGTTTGTGGTATAATCGCTTTGGTGCAAAAAGTGAGATCAAGCCCAATCGGCTTCTTGGTGTTATCTCGAAGTTGAACGATTGGGATCGGAATGCAGAGGCTGCTTTTTATATTCACACCGATCTGCCGACAGACACCTTTAGGCCAAGAGGCGGTCCCTGCTTGCAATATGTCCAATTCCGAGCGTACGGCAATAAACAGCTTCAAATCGTAGGATTGTATCGTGCACATGATTATACAAACAAAGCGTTGGGGAATATGCTAGGCTTACAACGGCTTGGACAATTCGTCGCGTCGCGCACCGGGCGCACTTACACAGGTGTTTCTGTGATATCGTTGCATCCGTTTTGTGAGGGAAAAGCCAAGTTAATAGGCTTTATCAAAGATGTCACAGCTTAGTTCAAAATTCGATGCGTTGATAAGTGAGGTTCAAAGTTGCACTCGCTGCCCGAGTATGGCCGGGTGTACGCGGGTTTTGTCATGGGCAAATGGCGATCCATCTGCGGAGGTGATGTTTATAGGTGAAGCCCCCGGACGGCTGGGAGCAGATCGCACTGCAATTCCATTTCACGGTGATGCAGCTGGAGACAATTTTGAGAGGCTCCTCGAACTGGCGGGTGTCTCACGGCGACGAATCTTTGTCACGAATGCTGTGCTATGCAATCCGCGGGACGGTAGCGGTAATAATGCAACGCCGACAAAAGAGATGGTGCGAAATTGCTCTGAAAACCTAAGCCGCCAAATTGAAGATATCGATCCGCAGATTGTCGTTACGCTTGGTGCTGCAGCGCTTGAGGGCACGCGCTTGGTTGAAAGACATGACTTGACGCTTTCTGGTAACGTCCGAACGAAAAGCAACTGGAACGGCAGAACGCTTATTCCTCTCTATCACCCCGGCGCACGGGCAATGATTCATCGGAATTTCGCCGCGCAAACTGCTGACTATTATTTTGTCGGCGAAGCAGTGCGCCGATTGCAAAACCGGGCACGGACAAAGCCGGATATTGCAAAACCTGCCTCAGCTGCTTGGGACATTGTCAAATATGTAGTGGCATCGCTAGGCGAATGTAGCCTTTTCAAATTGCACAAGACAATGTTTCTGATTGACTATGAGTCGATGAAAACGACGGGCCACCCAATTACAGATTTCGTCTATATCAGGCAGAAAGATGGGCCGTATTGTGTGGAGCTTGGCTCTCGCTGGTTTAAGGCGTTCGCGAGCCAAATTTCTGTGTTGAATCGAAGTGGAAAACCGTTCGTCGCTTGGAATGATCGAGGGCTGTTTGACTGCGCCTCCGATTCTGAAATGCATGCCAAAGGGATGATTGACGTAATAGTGAACAGTCTTAGGGAGCTATCCGATTCCCAGATAAAGACACGAAGTTACTTAACATCCCCGATGAAAGCTTCCCTTCGAGCCGAGCGAGAGGGATCATCACAGTTAAATAGACCACTGCTCTAGTTATGGGCGGCAATTGGTTGGGCAATCAAAAGCCTTCCCTACATCTGATATTCATGTTATGTTCCGTACATGATTGATTCCCTCGCCCTTTCCCTACCCGTTTCAACACATTGCCGTGGCGTACCCGTTGCGCCATATTTTTCGCATTGCGGGGGTTGAACGAAGATACGGATTCAGTTTCAACTTCCTAAGTTTTCCGTAAGCATCCGCTGGAGGCCGTCTGGCGCAGTTGCCTATATCCATTATATTCTGTGCGCATGGATATTTTGGAAGAAGTTGATGGTGACATTGCGCAGC
>JAYTMV010000148.1:0-1511 GCA_043728175.1 Sphingomonadales bacterium | reverse complement strand
CCAATTTGACGACCTTGTCCATGCCTGTCTGTGACGCAGCGCGCACCGTCATCAAATTTCTTGATTGCTCCAATCCCCAGCGCATCGTGTGCGGGCCAGCGCCACTCGCGCCGCCAAAGTTTTTGAAACATTTGCGGCCGAGCTTGGCCGATTGATATACGCAGAACGCGCCGTCAATAATGATTGAGGCAGGCGTCATCCCGTTATCAAGTGCTGCGGCATAGACAAACGGTTTGAAGCTTGACCCCGGTTGGCGCTGCGCCTGCGTCGCGCGGTTGTAAGATTGGATGCGCGAATCGAAGCCGCCCTGCATCGCCAGCACCCGGCCAGTATTGGGGTTTTGCACGACCATCCCGCCCGAAATTGCGGGAACACTGCGCAGCACCCACGCATTGCCCTCGGCTTTGACGAGGATGACATCACCGGATTTCATCGCGTTAAATGCGCCTGTCGCTGTACCGCGCCGTGGCATCGTTGCGCCCCATGCGGGCAGCGTCCCAGTCTTGCCGTCTGTAAATCCGATTTGGGCTTGGCCCGCGCCTTTATCTAGCACAATTGCCACGCGCCATTCGGGGTAGCCAGCGCCGAGATTGGCCCCCGCCAGCCGCTGCGCCCAGCCAGTGCCGGGATCAAGCGTCTTGATCGGCCCTGTCCAGCCGCGCCCGCCATCATAGCGGATAAAGCCGTCGCGCAGCGCCTCTTCGGCATAGCTTTGCACTTGCGGATCAAGCGAGGTGCGAATCCATAGACCACCATCATAGACGCTGAACGGATTGCGCCCGCCTTCGGATGTTTCGCCGAATTTGGTGATCAGTTCGCGGCGGACTTCTTCAAGGAAATAGCCGCCCGCAAGATCGTTGGTCGAGGAACTGCGCGTGACGAGGCCAAGTGGACTGGCCATCGCGGTTTGATAATCAGCCTCATTGATGAATTCATTCTCAAGCATTTCCTTAAGAACGAACGCGCGCCGCGTCATGGCCCGGTCAGCGTTTTTGGCGCGGCCATAGGTTTCAGGGGCTTTGGGCAGGATCGCGAGAAATGCCATTTCGGCAATCGAAAGCTCACCCACGTCCTTGGTGAAATAGGCGCGCGCCGCCGCCTGAACACCGAAGCTGTTACGGCCAAGCGCGATCTGGTTGAGGTAAAGCTCCATGATCTGCTTCTTGGTCAGCGTCGATTCAATCCGCTTGGCTAGGATCGCTTCCTTGACCTTGCGGACATAGCTCACTTCGTTCGTCAACAGCAGGTTCTTGGCGACTTGCTGCGTGATCGTTGACGCGCCAACCTTGCGCCCCGAACTGCCGATATTAGTGATCATCGCCGAAACAATTCCGGGATAATCAAGCCCGCTATGTTCAAAGAAGGTTTTATCTTCCGCCGCCATATAGGCGTGAACCAGCGTGATCGGGAATTCATCGTAGCGCAATTGCACCCGCCGTTCGCGCGCGTAGCTGTGCACCGGCGTACCATCAAGCCCGCGCACGTTGGTGGGCAGCGGTGGTTCATAGGTT
>JAYTMV010000147.1:0-1870 GCA_043728175.1 Sphingomonadales bacterium | reverse complement strand
TACTCCGGCATCAATATCAGAAAGGCGGCGTTTGCCCGGCAGCATCGGCGCAAGCCACGCGTCAAGCGTATCGGCCAAGTCCTCATCGGCCAACCCCGTTACGCCTGCCCAAATGGAGCGTTCGCGCAGGTGTTTGCTGGCATCGGACCAAAAGAGCTGGTCAAGGCCGTGCACCCGCACACCTTCCACTAACGCCGCTACAATCGCCTCAGGATCGGCGTTGGCATCGTGCCCCTTGGAGATCGTAATCGCTCCCAGCCGTCTGCCGCTCTCCGTTTTCACGCCGCCGGTTGCCGGATCAAATGTCGTATGGGCGCCGGTGATGATGCGATTGCTGTACAGTGCTTCGATCTCGGCAAAGTCGATCGCAGCGGCGGACAGGATACGCGCGGCTTGGGCGGACCCCTGAATGTCGGCGACGGCGAGCCATTCAGCGTTCGCAAGCGGCGACGCAGGATCGAGCTTAAAGCCTCTACCGCCCACGCTGAGCCAATGCTCACCAGATGCATCGCGGCGTTTGGCAACGCGGTCGGGGTAAGCGAGAGCGATGCACGTGGTTAAGCCCCTCCCCTTTAGGGGAGGGGTCGGGGTGGGGCCTGTCAGCACAGCGCTATCGCCGAGAACCCCCACCCCGCTGCGACTAGGCATCAAAGATGCCAAGTCTCGCTGCCCCTCCCCTAAAGAGGGCGGGCTAAGCAGTTTCGCCCAACGCCTCGCCAATCCCCTGCCCGCCTCAGCGCGTTTTCCGCGCTCGCCACGCCACCGCTCCAACCGCCGTTCCAGATCGACTTCGTTGCCGCCGAGCCCGCGTTCAGACAAAAGCACCGCAACCTCTGCCGCTATGTCCTTAAAGCCCATCCGCCCCGCTTCGACCAGCATATGCGCCAACCGTGGCGGCAATGGCAGCTTTGCAATAGCGCGGCCATGCGCGGTCGGTCGGCCATCGTCCGCAAGCGCGCCCAGATCGCGCAATCGAATCATGGCTTCATCAATTGCGGCTTTGGGCGGCGGATCAAGCCAGCGCAAAGTCGCTGGGTCACTCACCCCCCATAAAGCGCAATCGAGCAGCAAGGGTGACAAGTCAGCTTCCAGAATTTCGGGTGGATCAAATGGCGGCAAGCCAGCCGTCGCCGCTTCTTCCCATAATCGATAGGCGACCCCCGGCCCTTGCCGCGCTGCGCGCCCTGCACGCTGCGTAACCGCCGCCTGACTTGCCCGTTCGGTCACCAACCGTGTCGATCCCGCCGCCCGATCATAACGCGCGCGCCGCGCAAGCCCGCTGTCGATAACAATCCGCACGCCATCGATGGTGAGACTGGTTTCGGCGATCGAAGTGGCAAGAATGACTTTGCGCCCCTGCCCTTTCCTGATCGCTGCCCGCTGCTCGGTTGGATCAAGGCTGCCATGCAGACGGTGGATGTCCGCCGTAATGCCGACCAGCCGCTCTGCCGTTCGTTCAATTTCCGCAACGCCGGGAAGGAAAGCCAGCACATCGCCTTCCTTCTCCTCGAGCAAAGCACGGCGGATCGCACCCGCCATTTCATCCTCAATCCGCGCCTCTGCTTTCCGCCCGATATGCTTTAATGTCAGCGGCCAAGACCGCCCCTCGCTCTCGATCACCGGCGCGGCCATTAGGCCAGCGAAACGGCTACCGTCCAGCGTCGCCGACATCGCCATCAGCCGCAAATCGGGCCGCAGCCCGCTTTGCACATCAAGCGCCAACGCTAGGCCGAAATCGCTGTCGAGGCTGCGCTCATGAACTTCGTCGAACAGGACAGCAGATACGCCCGCCAGTTCGGAATCATCCTGAATACGGTTGCGAAAAATCCCCTCGGTCAGCACCAAAACCTGCGTTGCTGCCGATTGCTTG
>JAYTMV010000146.1:0-2411 GCA_043728175.1 Sphingomonadales bacterium | reverse complement strand
CGGCATCGGGCGATCAAAACTCTACGAACTGATTTCAGCCGGGGATATTGAAACGGTCAAGGTGGGGGCATCAACATTGATTACCGTCGCCAGCCTTCGTCGCCTGATCCAGAAGGCGCGGCGTTAGCGCGGGGGTGACTACCGCGCACCGAATGTCCCCGTCAGAATTTTTGCGCCGCTGCGAAGCTGATCGAGATAATCCGACCAATCTTGCATCATCGCCACCCGCTCATTCCAATATTCTCCCCGCGTATAGGCACGACGCACGGCATTGCCTTCGGCGTGGGCGAGTTGACGCTCGATAGCGTCGGGATTCCACTTCCCCATTTCATTGAGCAAGGTGCTTGCCATCGCGCGGAACCCGTGGCCGGTCATTTCGTCCTGGGCATAGCCCAACCGGCGCAGCGCCGCGTTGATAGTGTTCTCAGACATGGGGCGCGTTGCCGAACGCAGCGACGGAAACAGAAGCGGGCTAAGCCGTGCGTCGGTTTCAATGCCTGCGATGATCGCCAAGACTTGGCGTGACAATGGCACCGAATGTGCGCGACGCATCTTGGTCTTGTGCGCGGGGATTGTCCAAATCGCTTTTTCGAAATCAAATTCGCCCCATTCGGCATGGCGAAGTTCACCCGGACGCACGAACACATGCGGCATGAGTTTGAGCGCGGTAAGCGTCACCGCATGGCCCTCATAGCCGTCTATGACGCGCAGCAAGGCCCCAACCTCATTGGCTGTTGTCACCGCCGCCCTGTGTGTCACTTTAACCGAGATCAGCGCCCCGCGAAGATCAGCAGATATGTCACGGTTGGCCCGCGCCGTGGCAATGGCATAGCGAAACACCTGACCGCAGGTGCTGCGAAGCCGCTTGGCGGACTCATGCTTTCCCCGCACTTCAAACTTGCGGAGAACCGCCAGCAACTCATAGGGAGAAATATCTGCGATGGGGCGATTGCCGAACGACGCATAGGCAAATGTCAGCAGCCAGCGGATTTTGTTGAGCGTGGCAGGGGCCAGCCTCTCCTTTTCGGCCTTCGCATACCATTCCTCGGCGACCGCCTTGAACGTGTTTGCCGCTGCTACGCCTGCCGTGATCTTGTCCAGCTTCACTTGCTCGGCAGGATCAAAGCCCTTCGCCAACAATCGCCGCGCCGTGTCTCGCTTGGCTCTTGCGTCAGCCAGCTCGACATCGGGCCACACTCCAAGGGCCAAAGTCTTTTGCTTGCCAAGGTAGCGGTAGTTGATCCGCCAGTAGCGCCCGCCACTCGGCAAAACGAGCAAATGCAGCCCGTCCGAATCCGTCAGCTTGTAGGGCTTGTCACGCCCTTTGGCCGCTTTGATCGCCACCGCCGTCAGTCCCATGATGGTATCTCCATCCCAGCGTTCAGCGATATACCATCATTTATACCATCAAAATACACGGATGGGGACGGACGACGCCAAACCAATGGGGACGCTATAGCAGGGAAATATCCCGGAAAATAGCCATGTAATGGACGGATGCGGACGGCGGTGGAGGGGTTTTTGGAGCGGGTGAAGGGAATCGAACCCTCGTATTCAGCTTGGGAAGCTGCTGCTCTACCATTGAGCTACACCCGCAAATACCGCTTGAAGCGCAGGCTTGGCCTTTGCACATGGCCTACGAAAAGGTCAATCTCTCACAGCGTCTTGATGATCGCCGAGAAATCCAGGCCACCATTACCGGCCTTTGCGAACTGCTCATAGAGCTGCTCAGCAAGATCGCCCATCGGCACCTTTGCGCCCGCTCCCTGCGCCGCAGCAACCGCAAGCTTCAAGTCCTTGAGCATCAGCACTGCGGCAAAACCACCCTGATAATCGTTGTCCGCCGGGCTTTGCGGGCCAACCCCGGGTACCGGGCAATAGCTGGTCATCGACCAGGACTGGCCCGAGGCCTTGGAGGAGATATCGTAAAAGGTCTGGAGATCCAGTCCGAGCTTTTCGGCCAGCTGGAATGCCTCGCAAGTGGCGATCATCGTCGCGCCCAGGATCATGTTGTTGCAGATCTTGGCCGCTTGCCCCGCGCCCGAGCCGCCAGCATGGATCACTGCCTTGCCCATCGCCGCCAGAATTGGCTCACCCCGCGCAAAAGCGGCGTTGCTGCCGCCGACCATGAAGGTCAGCGTGCCGCCGTTGGCCGCGGTGATCCCGCCCGAGACCGGCGCATCGACCATCGCATAGCCGGCCGTGCTGGCAGCTCCAGCAACACGCTTGGCGGTCGCCACATCAATCGTCGAGCAATCGAGCAGCAACGCCTCGGATGGGGCCTGCCCGATCACGTCAGCGGCATAGACGCTTTCGACGATCGCCCCGTTGGGCAGCATTGAGACCACCGCATCGGCGCCCTTCACCGCTTCGCGCACGGTTCCGAAAGTTGCACAGCCATTTTCCTGCGC
>JAYTMV010000145.1:0-10921 GCA_043728175.1 Sphingomonadales bacterium | reverse complement strand
CAAATATCAGGACAAAGCTTGGTGGATGTGCGCGCCCCCATCGCCACGCAACCGCCGCCGCAAGTGCCGGGTAAACCGCGATATAAAGCGAAAGTGAAACCACTGCGATCCAGCCGAGCCACGCCGGCATCGTGTCCTGATAAGCGAACGCGCCTGCAATCCAGTTGAGACCGACAATGAAATGGCCAACGCCAAACCAATATCCCTGCGCGAATGCGCTCTTTAACGACGGGGCGGCGGCGACCTGCGCCATCATCAGCCCAAAGCACAGCAGCGTCACCGGCCACCAGCCAATTGGCGCAAATCCGACCGCTGAAACCAAGCCAAGCCCGAACATCATCATTTTGGTGTAATTCATCACAGCGACGCTATAGCCGCGCGAATATATTTTTACAGAGCTTCTCTTGTGTCTCCCCCTGTCATCAGCGAAAAAGCAGAATATGAAATATTTTCTTGTCCCCGCGCTTAGCCTCGCGCTTACGATCCCTGCATTCGCGGCGGCTCCACCGCCGCTGACGCCTGAACAGAATGAGCGCGTTCGCTGTGTTGCGGCACTTGCGATTGTTGCCAATGAGCAAGAACGCGGCGTTGGTGATTGGGATAGCCTCCCCCCGCTCAAATCGCGTGGCAGCCATTTTGCGGGTGTCGTTGGTGACAGTCTCACGGGTGAGGGCGGGCGAACGCGTGAGGCTGTGCGTGATGCGATCCTTGCCGCTGTCGCCGATTTTCAGAAAAGCGGAGTGAATGAACTGCCCCCCGAAACCGCGATCAATTGTATAACGATGATGGATCGGCTTGATCCGCCACTGCCGCCACCGGGGCTAACTGAATGCGCCGCGATGGTTACGCTTGCCGCACAAGAGACGCGCGCGCGCGAGGGTTTTTCCGATAACGTTAAACTGCTCGTGACCTTTGCGACCGTGCTTGATAGTCGTGCGCGTTCAAAACTTCGTTCGGAGGGCAGAACCGAGGCCGAAAATGATGTGATCATCGGACTCAAAAAAGAAGAACTGTCGGCGGCGGCGAAAGCACGGGGCAGCAATGCGGACTCGGTTGGCCCCGATATGGCGGGCTGCCTTGAGCTTGCCAAACCGTGAGACCATTTCACCTCGCCTTTCCGGTGCATGATCTGGCGGCTGCACGGACTTTCTATGCTGACGTGCTTGGCTGCGATGAAGGGCGGAGCGCGGCGGAGTGGATTGATTTCAATCTGTTCGGGCATCAGATTGTCGCCCATCTCGTGGCGGGCAAGCCACCGCCACCGATAACCAACCCAGTTGATGGTCAGCATGTGCCTGTCCCGCATTTTGGGATTGTCCTTGATATTGCTGGGTTTGATGCGCTTGCCGCACGCGTGGCGGAGGCGGAAATCGCCTTTGTGATCCCGCCAACGACGCGTTTTGCGGGCTTGGTTGGTGAACAAAAAACGATGTTCTTTTATGATCCAAGCGGCAATGCGCTTGAGTTCAAGGGCTTTGCTGACGTTAGCCAATTGTTCGCAACCTAGTTTTTATTGCGCAGGGCGGGTTGCCCCCCCTTAACAGCGATCCTATAGCCGCGCTGCACCGCAACATTATTGCCGAAAGCTCGCCCCATGCGCACTACCTCTGCTGCCCTTAACCGTATTCAGCCATCGGCAACGCTCGCGATGAGCAGCCGGGTATTCGCCCTCAAAGCGCAGGGCGTCGATGTGATTGGCCTGAGCGCGGGTGAACCCGATTTTGACACGCCTGATTTCGTCAAAGAGGCCGCGATCGAGGCGATTCGTTCGGGCCAAACCAAATATACCAATGTTGATGGCACTGCCGCGCTGAAGGCTGCAATCGTTGCCAAGTTCAAACGTGACAATGCGCTGGACTATACGCCTGATCAGATCAGTGTGAATGTCGGCGGCAAGCATACATTGTTCAACGCACTCGTCGCGACGGTTGAGCCGGGCGATGAGGTAATCATCCCGGCACCCTATTGGGTGAGCTATCCTGATATCGTCAACTTTGCGGGCGGGACGCCGATCTTCATCAAGGCGGCGGCTGCGCAAAATTACAAAATCACGCCAGCCCAGCTTGAGGCCGCAATTACCCCGCGCACGCGCTGGCTCATCCTCAATTCGCCGAGCAATCCGACGGGCGCGGCGTACACTGAGCAGGAACTGCGCGCGCTGGCGGATGTCTTGCTGCGCCACCCCCATGTCTGGGTGATGGCCGACGATATGTATGAACATATTGTCTATGATGATTTCAAATTCACCACCATCGCGCAGGTTGAGCCAGCCCTTTATGAGCGGACGCTGACGGTTAACGGCTGTTCAAAGGCGTATAGCATGACGGGCTGGCGGATCGGCTTTGCGGGCGGCCCGGCATGGCTGATCAAGGCGATGGCCAAGCTGCAATCACAGTCAACCAGCAACCCTTGCTCAATTGCCCAAGCCGCAGCAACGGCGGCGCTGAACGGTGATCAGAGCTTTCTTGCCGCGCGCAATGCCGCCTTCAAAGGGCGGCGTGATTTGGTCGTGTCGATGCTCAATCAAATCAACGGTGTCCACTGCCCGCGTCCTGAAGGCGCATTTTATGTCTATCCTGATGTTTCGGGCTTGATCGGAAAGAGCACACCCAAGGGGTTGCTGATCGACAGCGATGAAACATTGATCGGCTATTTCCTTGATGAGGCAAAAGTGGCGGCAGTCCACGGCGGCGCGTTCGGCCTTGAGCCCGCATTCCGCATTTCTTATGCAACGTCAGAGGAAATTTTGACCGAGGCCTGCACCCGGATGCAGACGGCGTGTGCGGCGCTGCGATAAATAGATTTGCGCAATGTGAAACCAACAGGGTCTTGTTTACGAATATAGGATAAATCAATCTTGTAATTTCGGAGCAAAACCGTGGAACTCTCGCGTCGCCATCTCATTATCGGTGGATTTAGCCTTAGTGCGCTTGCCTTTGCCAGCGGGGCTTCGGCGAATCCAAAAGGCGCTTTCCCATTCAAATTGAGCGAAGCGCAGTGGCGTAAGCGGCTTTCGCCGACGGCTTTTGCTGTGCTGCGCCAAGAGGCGACTGAACGTCCGGGAAGCAGCCCGCTGAACAAAGAAAAACGCAAAGGCATATTTTCCTGCGCGGGTTGTGCGCTGCCAGTATTTTCGTCGGATACCAAATTTGAAAGCAACACTGGTTGGCCAAGCTTTTGGCAGCCACTCCCAAAATCTGTGGGGACGTCAGTCGATAGCTCGCTTTTTGCCGAAAGAGTCGAAGTCCACTGCGCGCGGTGCGGCGGACATCTTGGCCATGTGTTTGATGATGGGCCAAAGCCAACGGGCAAGCGTTATTGCATGAACGGGGCCGCACTTAGTTTCAAGGCAGGGGCATGATTGATATGAAGCTTAAAACACGAATCCCGCTCGCGATTGCGGGGGCGATTGCGCTATTCACGCTCGCGGCACCAGGTTCGGCTGAACGTCCGGTGCGGATTCCAGAGCCTGTGGTTGATCCCGCGCAGCCAGAGCCACTCGCCGTTGCGATCTTGGCCGGGGGCTGCTTCTGGGGACTTGAGGCGGTGTATGAGAACGTCAAAGGCGTTAAGGCGGTAACATCAGGCTATGCAGGCGGCAAAGCCAGCGAAGCCAATTATGATACGGTGATTACTGAAACGACTAATCATGCCGAAGCGGTGCGGATTGTCTATGATCCGCGCGTCATCAGCTATGGTCGCTTGCTCCAGATATTTTTCTCAGCCGCACATGATCCAACCGAACTCAATCGTCAGGGGCCAGATATTGGCCGCAGTTACCGCTCAGCAATTTTCCCGCAAACGCTTGCGCAAGCGACCGTCGCGCGCGCCTATATCGCCCAATTGACCGCTGCCAAAGCGTATGACGGGCCGATTGTGACGCGGATTGAAAGCGGCAAATATTATCTGGCTGAAACCTATCATCAGGATTTCTTCACCCGCAATCCGATGCACCCCTATATCGTGCGCTGGGACAAGCCAAAGCTTGCGGGCGCGAGAAAGACCTTTCCAACGCTGTTTCGTTAAAGTTTGAAGCGCAATAATCGTCCTTGGGTCGGGACAAGTGCTTCTGCCGCAGTGCCGACCACACCCATAATTTCGGTGTGGTCGGCGGCAAGCCCGCCCGTTAGCGCGCCAAAGGCCGGCAGGATTAGCCGCGTTTTGCTCATTACGAAGCACGCGCGCGATACGGCGCGGCTGCGGCTTTGCCCGCGATATTTGGGATGAAAATGGCCCGATAGTTCAGCCCGCATTTCGTTAGGGTCGGCGCGGTGGCGCAGGATCAAACCGCGTATCTCAGCCTCATCCACTACTGTGCCGCCGATGTCGCCCTCAAGTGCGGGATCATGGTTGCCAATGATCCAGCGCCAATCAAGCCGGGCCGTGAGTCTGGCGAGCAGCGCCTTCGCGGCGGGTTCAAGTCGTTCCACCCCGCCGCTATCGTGGAAATTATCACCAAGGCACCAAAGCTGGCGCGCTTGCGTTGCCGCAATCAAAGCGGCCAGCGCTTGCAGCGTCGCCAGACTATCATACGGCGGCAGCATCTGCCCGCGCACTGCAAACCAGCTCGCCTTTTCAAGATGAAGATCAGCGACGATCAGCGCGCGTTGTTCGGGCCAATAGAGCGCTTTGCCGCCAACAACCTCAAAAGCCTGCTCAGCGAATGTGAACGGCAATCGTGGTGGCGGGGCGTCGATCATGCCCACCGCCTGTCGCAAAACGCGATAAATCACCACAAAAAAGCATTTTTGGTTTGGTTTTAGGGGTTGCTGCAACCCTTTACGCTGCTTAACCGTATCTCGTCATAAATATGTAACAATCTTGCAAAACCTCGGGGAGTCTCAATGATCATCACTTTACTCGCGATTGCCGCGCTATTTCTGGCGTTTAGCAACGGAGCCAACGACAATTTTAAGGGCTTTGCCACCGTCTGGGGCTCAGCAACGCTTGATTACCGCCGTGCGCTGATCATTGCGACCATCGCCGCGATTGCGGGGAGCATCGCGTCAGTGCTCCTCGCCAACGGCCTGATCAAGCAATTTTCGGGCAAGGGGCTTGTGCCCGATGATGTCGTAACACTGCCCGCCTTCAGTCTTGCCGTTGCGGCAGGCGCGGCGGCAACGGTGATGACAGCAACGCGCGTTGGTCTGCCAATTTCAACAACGCACGCGCTTGTTGGCGGTCTTGTCGGGGCTGGTGTTGCGATTGGCGCGGGTGACGTGAATATCGCTAAGCTCGGCACAGCCTTCTTCGTGCCCTTGCTTCTCAGCCCATTTATTTCAGCCGCGCTTGGCTTCCTCGCGTACAAAGTCTTGCCCAAATATAAGGCCGAAACTGACTGCGTTTGCGTGGTCGAAAGCCAGCCTGCGACAAACGGCGCTGCACTTGCGAAGAGCATTGCAATGCCCGAAGTCGTCATCGGATCAGAGGCAAACTGCCCGGTGCATGATCAGGCAATTGCGCGCACCACAGTTTCGGGCACGCTTGATAAGGCGCACATCATGTCCGCCGCAACGATCTGCTTTGCCCGTTCGGTCAATGATACGCCGAAGCTTGCCGCACTTTTGCTCGCGGTTAATCTTGGCGGGCCGAATGTGTCGCTGCTCGCGATTGCAGGCGCAATGGCGCTTGGCGGGCTGCTGCTCTCACGCCGCGTTGCCGAAACGATGAGCCAGAAAATCACCCCGCTTGATCCGCAGCAGGGCGTGCCTGCCAACTTTATCACCGCCATCCTCGTGCTCGCGGCAAGCAAATTTGGCTTGCCCGTTTCGACCACGCACGTTGCGGTTGGCGCGATTTCGGGCGTCGGTGCGGCGCACGGTACGCTTGACGTTGGCGTGCTGCGCAACATCTTGCTGTCATGGGTCGGGACATTGCCTATGGCGGCGGGCTTTGCCTATCTCGTGGCAACACTGGTTGCCTGAGTGTTAAGCGGAATATCTGCTCAATACCACCGTTCGGGCTGAGCTTGTCGAAGCCCTGCCCTTTCTTTTGCAGCGTTCAGAAAGAAGGACAGCCCTTCGACAGGCTCAGGGCGAACGGTTTAGATTTAGTGATGATGCTCTGATTATTCCGCCCCTGAGGCTCCTTGTGCGGTTTCCTCAGCGGCGGGATTTTCAAACCACACTTCAACCGGGCCACTCAGTTTGATCGTCAATGGCTTGCCGCGACGGTCAACGGTTTTGCCCGCCTGAACGCGGATCCAGCCTTCGGAAATCGAATATTCCTCGACATCCTTGCGCTCGCGTTCTTTGAAACGGATGCCAATCCCGCGTTGAAGCGCATCAGCGTTAAAATGTTCGCTCGATGGATCAATCGAGAGGCGATCAGGGATAATATCAGTCATAAAGCTGCGCTTGCCCCAAAGCGGGGTACGGCGTCAAGCTTGGGGAAAGCCGTCATTGCGAGCAAAGCGAAGCAATCCAGTTCCACTGTGGCTACTGGATTGCCGCGCTTCGCTCGCAATGACGTGACTTGCTAAATTTCTAAAACGTCGCCCCAAGCGAGAAGACAAGACCACCCTTACTGGCGTTCCGCCCTGACGGGGTAATGAAATTATCATCGGTATCGACATATTGCACGCCGAAGGTCAGATTCTTGCGCGTGTAGCTCGCCCCTATCGAATAGTCGGTATATTCCTTGCCGATTGAGAGGTAGCTTGGCCCAAAATTATGCCCGATATGCGCCGATAGCGTGATTGGCGTGTTCGGAATCCCGCCCGACAAATCGCCCGCAACGTAGAGATTATCCTTCTTTTCGGTCACCCCCGTAGTGACGCGGAGCGCCGATTGCTTGGGCGCATAGGCCGCTGACGCTTTGGCTGAAATCGGGCCAATACTGTATGTCACAGACCCATAAGGTTCAAAAAAGTCTGACGTAATCCCGCCTGATCCGGGGTAATAATAATAGAGCACGCCGACATCGACAGCGGCTGCCCCGAACGTCTTCTTATACCCAACGCTCAGATCAATTTCCTGATCCGCGCCGTTGAACACATAATCATCAATCGATGATCCCCAGACGGTGGCATAAAGCCCGGTTTTGCTGGCGACGGTGAAAGTGCCCTGCACCGCAAAGCGCTTGTCAGTTTGTGAAATGCCACGAAAACGGTAGTCCGAAACCAGCGTAACGCCGCCTGTTACGGTGATGCTGGGCGGTGGATCGGTTTCATCGGCAAATGCCGGGGTCGCGGTTGCTACGAAAATTAGGGCCACAGTTAAGCCAAAGGACGTGCGCATAGGGTTTCCTTTCAATCAATGCGTATCGTCCCGCCTGCGTTATCGTTCCTTGCCTCTCACCAGTTTTGCAAATGGGGGGCTTGGATGACGCCAACGAGGCTAAGCTGCGCGAAATTGTTGCGCTGCACAATATAAAAAGTGCGTGCTTAGGATATTTACGCAACAAATGTTGCCCATTGGCCACATTGGTGCTTGGCCTATTTGGCGCGCCGCGCACTGATAATGCGCACGGGTGGTTCAAGTATCTCGCCCTTGAACACGCCGTCGCCTTTGGTCGTTGAGGTGGGTGCGGCGAGGATTTTGGCCACAACCTCCATCCCTTCAACCACGCGCCCGAACACCGCAAAGCCGAGATTGTCGCCGGGCGCTTTGGGATCGGCATCCATCCACGGTGCGCCGCCGAGGATGATCGTGAAATCGCCGCGCGCAGTACCTGGCGCAAACCTTGGCGCAGAAAGTGCACCGTCACTATGCGTGAGTCCAGTCTTAGTCGTTGGTTCATGCGCAATAGGCGGCAGGACGCGCTTCGGATCAGTCGTTCCGGCCTGAACAAAGCCCTTGGTCGGCTCACCCGGCGCTTGTGACCGCCTAAAAAAGCTGATCCCGTCAAAGCGCTTCTGGTCAACATAGCGCAGGAAATTGGCCGATGTGATCGGCGCGCGTTCCTTCTCCAGCGCAACGGTAATCGGGCCAAGGCTGGTGGTCAGAACAACACGGACGGTAGCGTAGCTTTTTGGCGGTGCCGGGGTCGCCAAAGCAGGCGCGGGTGGCGGCGTCTGCGCTGAGGCAGTGCCGACAAAGGAAATAAGTGCAGCGGCAATCCACAAGACTTTCATGCGATCCTCCTAAAGGGCAAGCGTCATAAAGCGGCTGAACGGATCTTCGCGGTAATCGCCAAAGGGCGGGCACGGGGTGAAACCATAACGCAGATAAAGCGCGGTGGCCGCTTCAAAAGCATCGCCCGATCCGGTTTCAAGGCTGAGCCTTGTATAGCCCCGTTCGCGCGCCGTTGTGATGATATGATCTAGCATTTGCGCTGCGGCCCCTTTGCGCAAGTGATCGGCGTGAGTGCGCATCGACTTTATCTCGCCGTGAGTAGCGTCAAGTTCGCGCAGCGCGCCACATCCAGCCAGCGCATCACCGTCCCAGATTGACCAAAAGGTGACGCCGTCGCCCTTCAGCCCCTCAAAATCGAGAAAATGGCAGCTATCCTTTGGCGAATTGGCAAGCATTCCGGCAAAATGGCTTTCAAGCAGCGCACGGATTTCAGGGCCGGAGAGGTCGTCTAGGGTGATGTGCATGGCTAACTCAATAATGGTATTGGCATTGGGCGATTTCGAGTATCTGCTCCTGTCCGCTACCCGAAACGCTATAGACCAGCCGATGCTCTTGCGTGATGCGTCTTGACCAAAAACCCTTCAAATTATCCTTTAATGGCTCTGGCTTGCCGGTTCCGCTAAACGGGTGGCGGAGACATTCCTGAATAAGGCCATCCAGCTTCTTATGCGCCTTTGGCTCTGCGTCGCGCAAAGCGAGATATTGCTCCCAGCCCAACGGACTAAAAACCAGTTTCACGCGATCACCGCTTGATAGGCTTCATTGTTTTTGGATCAACCTCAATCACGTTGCCTGCTTCTATTTGTGCGATAGACTCCATCAGTTTTTTGGCATTGTTGGGGTTTGACAAAAGATAGCGCGTCTCCTGCATCGCCGTCCAATCATCCATGCTGATCATCACAACAGGCTTGCCACGCTGGCGCGTGATTGCAATTGGCGTACAGTCATTGACCACACGATCCAGGATCGCCTTCAGATTGGCGCGGGTTTCGGAGTAGCTGACAATTTCCATATTTAGAATCATTGCACAATTTTCTGTGCAATGTCAAGATATTAAACAATCCCCTCCAGCACCGTAAGGCAGCTTCGCGCCAATCCTTTACAGCGTTCAGGGTTCCAGCCGTGGCTTGGCAGCGGATTGGGATCATGATCCTTGAACGGCATTTCGAGCGTCATGCTGACGCAGCCGATATGCGCGAAACGGTTGGCAAGTTGGTTGGTTGACATAGTGAGATTGGCCTTGCCGGGGGGTGACGCAGGATAGCCAAGTCTATCCTGAAAATCAGGCGTGGCTGCGGTCAGCGCGCCTCGGTAAGCGTAGAAGCGCTTGCCTTGGTCGTCTGTCCAATTGGGGATGCCTTCAAATCCAGCGATAAAATTCGCCGGGATGGCTTCATCACCGTGGATGTCCATCGCCCAGTGAACCCCGGTCTTGTCCATTTCATTGCGCACGCATAACACTTCGGGGCTTTTGTCTGCGCTTGGCGTTGCCCATTCGCGGTTAAGGTTGATCCCCGCTGCATTAGTGCGCAAATGCCCGCGACATGATCCATCAGGGTTCATGTTGGGAACGATGTGCAGCGTGCATTTTTCGCGCAGTGCCTTGGCCGTTGGGTCACTATCGTCGGTGAGCATCTCAAGCGCGCCCTCCATCCAATGTTCGGCCATGCTTTCGCCGGGATGCTGGCGCGCATAGAGCCAGACGTGCACCGGGCCAGTGCCCATCTGCAAATAGTCAATCGCTTGGCCTTCGATGCTTTGGCCAAGCTCAACATGGGTGACTCCGGGTGCGGCTGCGATCCGCGTAATTAGATCGTGATGCTGCTCGACCGTGTAAGGCGCGAAGTAAGCGAACCAGACGATATCGGCCTCGCAAGTGTGGCGAATCGTGAGGGTGCCGCCTGCATAGCTGGTTCCCGCCTCCTGCCGCCAATCACTCCGATCAACGCTGTAACGCGCCTTGTAATTCTCCCACCCGCCAGGATAAGCGCTGCCCCCGCAATTGGTGATGTTAAGCGTGACCGTGCGGCCCTTCGCGCCCGAAACACGGAAGTAAAACCATTGGTAAAAATCCGAATGCGCATCTTTGCGGATTTCGAGATTTGCGCTGTCACCTGTGATCGATGTGACGATAATATTGCCGCTATCAAACGCGCTGTTGATGATCATCCTTATGGCACCCGCACCGTTTGACCCGAAACGCCGGGGAAATCCTTGAACAACGCTGCGGCAAGCTTATCCGCCGCAAGCCCGGGCTGCGCGGCCGGCGCACGTGCTGGCGCTTCGGTTTCGGCGCGGCCTTCCCAGATCACTGCCTTGTCCGCACGGTTGCGAATCTGCACCGCCATCCGCGTTACAATCACTTCGTTCGGGCGGTTACGGCCAAAGCCAAAACTGGTGCCGATACCAACGCCGCCACCTCTCCCAAAGCTACCGCCACCAATTCCGATGGTGACGGGCGAGCGTTTGGCCAGCCCCTCACGAGTGTCGCGTGAGACGTCCAGCGTGATGACATAGGGCGTGTTCGCGCCGCTGGTTTCGGTAAGGCCAAGCTTTGTCGTTTCGCGTGCAACAGCGGCGGCATAAGCCCGGAATTCAAGGCTTTGCGCGTCCGCGCCGTTGACAGGTTCAATCGTTGCCGTGCCCGCCGAAAGCCTGGGTGTGCTGTGAAAACGCGTCACCTCAACCGGGGGGATCGAGGCGGCACAGCCGCCCAGTACGGCAACGGCGAAAAGCGAGAGGGGCAATTTTGTAAGCATCATATTTGGCCTTTTTGATACGCGCGGTTACTTGACTTTGCGCCCGCCTCCCCGTAGCGACGCGCAATATTTCAACACCATATAGAG
>JAYTMV010000144.1:0-4681 GCA_043728175.1 Sphingomonadales bacterium | reverse complement strand
AGTGCTGTGCCGAAGTCGGGATCGGGATTGCCGTTGTTGCTGTTTGATCCGACCTGGATGCCGTTCAAGTAATAATTATAGGCTCTGGGATCGCCGCCTTTGCCCGTGCCAGCGCTGTAGAGTATGTTATCGGCCTCGCGCCGGACGAGCACTTGGCCCTGCGCGTCGTTGACATATTCCACCCGTCTGGGGCGGCCGTCATTGATCTGGGCTGAGGTCAGATGCTGGTTGGCGTCATAGCCGTAGGTCGTCGTGAAGCTCGTGGATTGGGCTGTGTCGGGCCGGAACGTCACGCTCGCCGCCTGACCGTCGGCGCGGCTGGTGTAGGCGTAAGCCGTATCGGGCGTGTTCTCATAGATGCTGCCACCTCGGTATCGGTGGTTAGCGCTCGTCGTTGCGGTGAGCAAGCCCGAGGCGTCGTAGCTGTTCGCGATGGCGGCGATGCTGACGTAGAGCGTGCCATTGGCTTCGATACGGCGCAGGCTGGTGGTTTCACTCCGAACCGCGTCGCGCGCGTCATATATGATCTCGCTGCGGCTATACTGCACGGTCGCGCCATCGCTGGCATATTCGCTATAGGCAGTCACCCGGCCAAGTCCGTCAAGCGTGTACGCCCCGCGCAAGGCCGGGTTCCCAAGCGCCGTGGGCGTCACCGTGCCGTTGCCGTTGTTGGTGTAGCCCGTTTCAGCGACATCGATGCGGATCAGAAAGCCGTCGGCGTTGTAACTGTAAATCTCACGCTGCTGACCCGAATAGCCGACGCTGGTGTAAGGCGTGAGGTTGGGCGCGGTGTCGCTGGCGCTGCCAGCCCCAAATAATTGAGTGCCTCCGCCGCCGCCTCCACCGCCGCCACCGCCGCCGCCGGGAGGGGGCGGTGGTGGTGTGCCCGTCGCTTCGCCGATCAGGCTCGCCGCGTGGGTTGAGGTTGCGCGCTGGCCGGCTGCGTCATAGCTGATCGTCGTCGCACCCGCCCCGATCCCGCTGCCAGAATCACTCACCAGCCGGTTGAGGCTGTCATAGCGGTAGATATGGCTCGCGGGCACATTGCTGCCGAGCAGCGCGCCGTTCGGCCCGATCAGCGGATATTCTGACGTCGTGCGCGCGATATTGCCCACCGCGTCATACTGCGTCGTGGCGATGACGCTGCCGCCCCCGCTGCTGCTGGTATCGCTGAACCGCGTCACCCGGCCCAGCGCGTCATATTCGGCGCGTGCGTTCTGATAGACCGTCGACGTGCGGCCAAGATAGCTGCCGAACGCGTCATATTCCTCGCTGCTCCCGGCGTAGCTTTCATATACCCGGTTGCCGCCCGCGTCATAACGGTAGAGCGCGTCGATGTTCGACGTGCTGTACGGATTGGCAGCGATTGCGGCATTGTCACTCAAGCCCTGCAACTGACCCGCGCTGTCATAGCTGTAGCTGAGCGATTGCCCCGCGCTCGACGTCTGCGACACCAGACGCCCCGCCTGATCATAGCCGTAGTGGGTGACAACTCCGCCCTGATCGATGCGGCGCACTCCGGAAGATTACAAAGATTACGCTAATGCCGGGGGTTTTCTCCTCTGTTTTGCGGTCGAAAATGGCTGAACGTAATTTGGAAAGTCACACTAAAGTCACACCTAAAACGGTTTGTGAAGCGGCGAATGACGACCCGGTGAAACTGTAAACAAAGTTTGCAAAGGTGACATAAGTGACGCGTATGCGGTGAATTTCAAAAGGCCAAATCGCATCTTCCGCCACATCTCCGGCGGACAAACAAATGTGGCACAAACGATAGCGTGTAGGAAAGCGGAAAGTGTAACAGCCTGCCCCCGCGCCGCAGCGCGGGTGGCCAACGGGGAACAAACCTGCAAAACCGCGAGAAATGCAATGGACAATCACCCGAGTCATGTTAATCCTGCAAAATATTCGAATCATTTGAAGGCTACGAATATGATACGCGTTTCTTCGGCACAGTTTCTTAAGGAATACGGCGCGCTGACCGATAAAGCGTTGACTGAGCCGCTCACCATAACACGCAATGGGCGTGATCGGCTGGTGCTGGTATCAACCGATTTGTTTGAAGAATTGCGCCGCGCCACCTCCCGTGCCCGTCCGATTGAGGCGCTTGATGAGGCTGAAATCGCGGCCATTGCCATGGCCAAAGTGCCCGAGGAATTTGCGCATCTCAATGCGCTTCTGCCTGAAGCATCTGCCTGATTTCCCCTAGTGCAACTGCCTGAGCCGATACCCGGACTTGTCATTCGCTACGGCTTTTTATGGAGCCGTGAACAGCGCGCGGCGCAAGAGGAGGGCAAGGATCGGCCCGCTGCCATCCTGCTTTCAACCGACATAAATGCGACCGCAAAGCGCGTCTATGTCCTTGCCATCACGCATAGCGCGCCGCGTGAAAGTGCGCGCGAATGCGTTACCGCGATTGAAATCCCGCACCGGGTCAAGCGCCACCTTGGGCTTGATGACGCGCGGTCGTGGATCGTGCTCGATGAAGTTAATGATTTTATCTGGCCCGGATTTGACCTTAGCCCCGTTCCCGGCAGCAACCCGGCGCGGATCGATTATGGGATGCTCCCGCCTGCATTTTTTAACGCCGTCCGCGATGCGTTTGTCGCCCTTTATAACGCACGGCGGGTCAAGGTGGTGAAACGCGAATGAGGGGGTGGAAATGCAGAGGGGCTATCGCTCGGTACAGCGGCTGAGCGTGAGCAGCGCTGCCTCACCAAGTGTATGATCATCGGACTCATCGCGCACCCCAATCCGGTGCGATTGCGGAATGCCCTCGCCGTCCCAGCCTTCAAGCGTGTAGTGGCGGCTGGGCCGAAGGACGGTAACCCCGCTAAAATGCTCAATGCCGCATGATTTCATACCTTTGAACATGGCACGGCGCGTTTTATAGCCGTAGCGCATCATGACGTTCGCGACCCACTCTTCATAGCGAATTTTATTCTGATCATGACTAAATTTTTGATTATATTCACGCCAATCAGGCTTGCGACTTTTGGCGATTGCCTCACGAATGCCAGCGCCTAATATAGCAGGCTCAGGATTTGGCGGCAGATATATTTTCAAACCTTTAGGATCAGCTATTGACAGAGGTGTTGCTGTGAATGTTTTAATAACAATGAATTGATTATTACCAAGCAAATCGGCATTTTTTATAATAACATCATTCATATAGACTACCTTACTTTAGTCACAATGACTTTTACGGGGGTGTTGCGGGTTGCGCCGTAAACAATGGCGCGTTCAATCTGGATAAGCTGGGCTTCACTGGTACGGAAGGGGATAGCGAGCTGTAGTTCTCTCGTTCTGATCTGCGTCGATAGCAGCCTAGTTTCACCGATCGAACCGCTCTCAAACCCAATCGTCGCATCGATATTACCTTTGAGCGTCCCAAATATCTGCTCGGGCTTGTTAATCCGCGATGCGGTTTGGGTGTTCAAGGTCTTGATGCTGGTTGCCTTGCCGATGATCGGATCAAACAGATCAAATGTCTTAAAATTGGCGGGCAACCGCACGCTTCCGGGCAATTTATTGGCGATAAAGTCCTCAAAGGCAAGCCCTTGCGGCTTGATCCCGCCACCAAATGGTACGCTCAACGCACCGCGTGAAATTACTGGCGTATCAGCAAGCGCCACAGCCGCGCGCCCTGCTGCGCTATCAAATTCTGGCGCAAGCGCGGCCACGCCAACCTGTCGTCCAACGGCACTTGCCGCACCCACACCAAGCCTGCCAACTGCACTCGCCCCGCCCGTTGCGATCCCGTCAAACAGGATATCGCCAACAATCCCCGGCCCCTGAAGCGGCAAAACAAGGAACCCAAGCGGCGCGCGGTTGAAGATATCAGCGCGCACCGCCGCCAGATTGCGCGCAACGGCCAAGCCGCTCTCGCTCTCCACATCCTGCCCAAACGGCGTTATTGCGGCCTCAATCGCGCGCAGCTTGTCAAGGTTTTGGCTGGCGCTCAGCGTATCATTGCCGTCAAAGCCCGGCAATTCATCAGCCAAGGTTGCCGCAAGTGCAAGTGGATTGCCAAAATTCTGCGTGGTTGGCAGGCTGCGCCCCGCAAGGAAGAAGCCAAGCGCGCCCGTTTTGCCATTTGCGCTCAAATCAAGGATGATATCCGCCACCGTACTATTGGGGAAAAGCGATGTTTTTATACCGCCTATCAGACCTTGCGGTTCGCTCTTGATAAGCTGGGTGATAGTGTCGTTAAACTGGAATGCGCCATTGCTTCGGTCAAGGGCTGACTGATTCGTCGGGTTAACCGTGCGCTGTACACCCCCATTCGCCCCGCCCGCACTTGTTGCATTGACCAGCGCGCTGGTTTATGCAGCGGTTACCGCACCGCCAAATGCCACCCGCGCGGCGGCGAGCGTATCTTTGAGGCTGGCGTCCAGCGCGGCTAGGTCAATCGGGATGTTGAGTGGGCCGGGATCAGCGATGGTGACGCCGCTGCCGTTCTGTGCCAGCTTCACGTCTGGCTTGGCCGCCCGCCCCCGCGCCCCTGCCCCCGCGATGCCTTCGGCGATCAGGCCGCCGACCGTCTGGCCGATGATGTCGGGGAGGACGGCGCGGATGTTGTCGCCAAAGCTTGTGCCTGTGACGAGGCTTCTGGCCCCCGCCCCGGCGATGGCCGAGGCAGCGCCTGCCAGCGTGCGCGTCGCGGCGTCGGTGCGGGTGC
>JAYTMV010000143.1:0-9905 GCA_043728175.1 Sphingomonadales bacterium | reverse complement strand
AGTTTCCCGGCGGTAAAATCGAACCTAATGAACGCCCTGAGAATGCGCTGGTACGCGAATTATACGAAGAACTTGGTATATCATTGCGGCCTGAAGATCTTACGCCGCTCAGCTTTGCCAGTGCGCCACTTGGTGAACAGAATTTACTCCTGCTGCTCTACATTTTTCGAAAATGGCACGGTATCCCAGCCGCATTGGACGCAGCGGCGATACAATGGTCCTCGATTAGCGCCTTGCAAGACCTCGAAATGCCTCCGGCTGACGTTCCTCTCGTTAAAGCGCTGCTGGCGCACGCGCTGTCGTTGCCCAACCCGTCATAAAAATGAGCGAGAATATCTCTTCAGTTTTAGGGTTGCCTGCTGCCACAAATTGCTCGGCCATTTGCGCGATCTGATCGCGTCGAAGTGGCTGCCGCTCAACCAGCGCATTCGTCATGGCATTGGCCCGTAAATCTCCGATTAGCTTGAAAAGGTCAGGATAGCGGGCAGTAATATTGTGGCTCTCAGCCACAGGCTGCGCAAATCCAGCGCGTGTTAGCAAGTCTCCCGCCCCGCGCACATCAATCTGGGGGTGATGACGGGCCACAACTCTATTTGGGTCGGCCGTCCCCGCAATAATATTGCGCAATGTGTCAAGCCCGCCAGCGCCCGCCATTGCGCCTAAAAATAGGCCGTCGGCCACTAACATCCGTCGGATCAGAACAAGCGCGCCGGGCAAATCATTGACTGTATCAAGCCCACCAGGAACCAACACCAAATCAAAACTTGCATCAGCAAAAGGCAAGCGATCCTCATCGCACTGCACGCCGTTCGTGTTCGCTGCACCGCGAAAGCTTGGATCGGCCATGAGCGTCAGTGATCCGCTAGGCGCAATTAACCGTTGCAAATCGCCTCCGTCATTTCCGATAATCAGGACACGATCAAATTGGCGCTGCATCAGGTCGAGCCGATCAACCAGTTCGTTAGTAATAAAGCGTGTCAGCCAGCGGCTATCATGATCGCTGATAAACGCGCGATCGCGAAAGCGCCGCCGCGTTGCGCGCGAAAAAATGTCGGGCTGTGTCATGCAAAGTCTTGTGCAGTTTCGCCGCCAGCGCGACAAGCGTCTTTATGAGGCACGTGAAGGCAATATTGCGATCAGTCATTCGGTTTTCATTGCCGCCAAGATGTGCAGGCTGTGGACAAATCGTTGCAGATGATGATCAGCTCTGTGTTTCTTGCTGGCAATCGCTTGAATTTCTGACGAATACAGGTTGCGAACGCTGCGGCTATCCCGTGACGCCAAGCGAGTTCATTTGCGCACCCTGTCTACTACGTCCACCCGAACATGACGGCGTGTTCGCAGCGGTTTCCTACGGCGATGTTGCACGAACCATTATCCTGCGTTTCAAACATGGCGGGCGAATTGGACTCGCAAAGTTCATAGCTGAGGCGATGCTGCGCAATGTGACAATGCCCGATGCTCTCATCATTCCAGTGCCGTTGCACCGTTGGCGAATTTGGACGCGCGGGTTCAATCAATCAGCCCTAGTTGCAAGCAGGCTTTCCGCATTATCGGGTAACCCGCTGCTGCTTGATGGCATTACACGGTCAACGCGCACGCCGCTGTTGCGTGGGCTTAGTGCACAGCAACGGGCGAAGGCGGTGCGCGGCGTCTTTGCAATTGACGCGGCAGCGCGAGCGAGTTTTGCGGGGCGTTCAGTTTACTTAATCGATGATGTTTATACCAGTGGTGCAACGACCAACGCCTGCGCGAAACTTCTCAAAAAAGTCGGCGCGACTCGCGTTATCGTTCTATGTTGGGCACGGGTAGTGCGTGAGAACATAGATCAGGATTGACATAGTGGCATACCGCTCTCATTTTCGGGACGCGATCAGGAGGCAGATCATGGCAAAAATAGAAATTTATACCAAAGCATTCTGTCCCTACTGCGCGCGCGCGAAGTCATTGTTGACGTCTAAGCGAGCCGCGTTTGAAGAGTTTGACATTATGATGGACGCGGGTTTGCGCAATACAATGATCGCACGCGCGAGCGGCGGAACGACCGTGCCGCAAATCTTCATAGACGGTAAACATATCGGCGGTTCTGATGATCTTGCGGCGCTTGATGCGCGTGGCGGGCTTGATCCTTTGCTTCACGCATGAAAATTTCGGTTTGCCAGACCAATAGCGGGCTTGATCCGGCCGAGAATGCAACAGCTCTGGTTTCGATGGTTGAAACATCTGCTAAGGCTGGTGCAGCAATGGTGTTTACACCTGAAATGTCAGGCCTGCTTGATCGTGATAGGGCGCGCGCAGCAGAAAGCATCAAGCGTGAGACCGATGACAAAGTTCTTATAGCGTTGCAAAAGATGGCGTTAAAGCACAGCATTTGGATCGCGCTAGGTAGCCTCGCTTTGGCGGGAGAGTGTGAAGACGGGCGGCTGGTGAATCGCAGTTTTGTGATTGATGACAGCGGCACAGTTCGCGCCCGCTACGACAAGCTTCATCTGTTTGACGTCGATTTAGCAACTGGCGAAAGCTGGCGCGAGTCGGCGCGCTATGCTCCCGGCGATGCGGCGGTTGTGGTTGATACGCCAATTGCCACGCTTGGCTTATCTGTTTGCTACGATCTACGCTTTCCCGCCCTTTATAACGCACTCAGCGACGCAGGGGCACAATTGCTTACTGTTCCCGCCGCTTTTACTGTGCCCACTGGTGAGGCGCACTGGCACACTTTGCTCCGTGCGCGCGCGATTGAGAATGCAGCCTACGTCGTTGCCGCTGCGCAAAGCGGACTACATCAGGATGGGCGGAGCACTTTTGGACATTCGCTTGTCGTTGATCCTTGGGGTAAAGTGCTGCTTGATATGGGCGAAGGGCAGGGTGTTGGCTTTGCTGAAATCGATCTTGAAGTCGTGCAAAAGGCACGTAAGCAAATTCCGGTGCTTGAACACCGCCGAGCCATTCCCCACGTTACGCATATATTATGATTGTATTTGACCTTCTTTGCGCGCCATCGGGGCATGTTTTTGAGGCTTGGTTTGCAAGCTCTGATGCTTTTGAAACGCAAAAGGCAGGGGAACTCATTCACTGCCCAATATGTGGAAGCGGTGACATTGGCAAAGCTTTGATGACACCGAATATTCCGGCCAAATCAAATCGCCGCGCCGTAACAGTTGCTAAAGGCGAAACGCCTGATGCTAAAACCATGCTTGCGGCTCTTGCCAAGGCCCAAGCCGCAGTGCTTGAAAATTCAAGCTGGGTTGGCCGCGATTTTGCCACCCAAGCCCGCGCAATGGATGCAGGCGAAATTGATAAGGCTAGTATTCACGGCGAGGCCAGCCACAGCGAAGTCAAATCATTGATCGAAGATGGGATCGAAATTGCGCCACTGCCACTGCCTGTCATTCCGCCCAATCAATCCAATTGACCCGCGTAGGCGGTAACGCCTAAACATTAACTAAGCACCCGTAGCTCAGCAGGATAGAGCATCAGATTCCTAATCTGGGGGCCACTGGTTCGAATCCAGTCGGGTGCACCAATTTGCCGATGCAAATATTATCAGATGGTAGTTGGTTTTTTTGGAATAAAATAGGATTTGGTGGGCCCGGAGGGATTCGAACCCCCGACCAAGCCGTTATGAGCGGCCGGCTCTACCACTGAGCTACAGGCCCACACCCGTTGCCAGACATCGTTAGCGGAGAGCTGCTAGGTTTTGCAAGTCATGCTAATGCCGAGCGGGTCGACTGCGCCGCTGCCAGTATCTCATCTACCGACGCGGGCAGAATTCTCCGCGTGGCAAGGAAGGTCAAAACCTTATCCCACCAGCCATAAAAATTGGTGAGATCAGCTGAGTTGCGGACGTAAGGCGTGTGGCCCGGCGTGAGCGACGGTGAGTGGAATGAAAAGCTAAGAAATTGTTGCCCGTCCGATAGCATCGTATCAATCGCGCGTTTGACATCATCAACGGGCATATCTTCAGGCGTCAGAGCAACACGCGACAACATCCCTGCGCGGGCAAGCCCAGCGATACGCCGACCGTTTGATTGACCGTCACCATAAAGCAATCGACCATAGCGGCGAAGTTGCCCGGTATAGGATACACCGAGTGGCAGTTCGAGCAAATTTCCGCTCGGCCCCGCCCAGTAAGGCCGCGCATTATGCCGCAAGAAATTCGGGCCACCTTCGTTGCTATAATCGAAGTGAGGTCTGACAGATACGTCTACTTGATACCCGGCTTCCTCAAGAAGGGCGGCAGAGTTCGGGCCAACGCCGTAGCGTCCGGCACGGTAAATCGTTGGGCGAACACCAATGGCTTCTGTGATTCGCTGGGTGAGTGCGGTAAGCTTGGCGCGCTCAAGCTCGATTGGGAGATTGCCCGCAAAGCTATTTATCGGAATTATTTCTTCGTCATAAGGCGGGTTGACCCACGCATGAAGCTGCGTTCCTACCCTGCAATTACCCGCGCCAAGCATAGTAGACAAAATTTCAGCAGATTGTGGATTATCCGCCACTGGATAATCAATCAGATAGGTCGGGCAGATGCTGTGCGCATCCATAAGCCTTTGAAATTCAGGTAGATACCGGATCGCACTGGTTGCGGTGGCTTCGCGCGATCGCGGTTGTGTCCAGTCAAACTCTTCTTCTGTATCAATGAACACCGCAAAGCGTTTACCGAAATCAACGGGGAATTTTACGCGATCAGCAGCTCGCGCCGGGTGATCGAGCCGACCCTCATTGCGTCGACGCCGATTGATTTTCCCCGGTTCTGTGGACACCCGATTTAGCCGCTTTCTATTGTTTTTTTCTCGCTATCGTGGGCTTGCGGCAGGATCAAGGCGAACTTGCGTGCTTCAATCGTAAATTGTCCGCCAACGGCTTGCGCCATTTGCCGGATGAGGCGCATTGCAAAGTTGAGGCCTAACGCTGGAGGATTGGTACAGTGTGCCTCTTGATCTGCCGATAGCGCAATCAAGTTCACGCTCATATCAAAATTTATCAGGCGCGGTCGCGCAATTGCTATAATGATTTGGCTGGCATGATGCGTCACTTCGATAGCCAGTGTTTCGCCTGTTTCAGCGATGCCAATTGTGGTGGTAATCAGACGCTCAATCAGGCGCACCCCGCTCTGGCGGTCAACCGCGCAAAAGGGCAAGTTGGCGCAGGTTGAGAGCGTGAGCTTTATATCATGCTGGCTCATCTGCGGATCAAGCCGGTGCATCGCGGCTTCGACCATCTCGACAACGTTAGTCGCGTCGTTGGAGGCACCAGCGCCGCTATCCATTTCAAGTCGTGCAGTCAGATCAATATCATCAACAATATTGACCAGCCGTCCTGAGTCTTCAACCACTTTGTGCGCCTGATGGCGGTAGACCTGTGATACGGGTCCCAGCAATTGGCCATCGATCATTTCGGCGAAGCCGCGAATCGCATTGAGCGGAGAGCGCAGTTCATGGACAAGCTGGCGGATTGAGTCTGCGCTCATATCTCTCCCGAACGGAGCGGTGGAATTGATTCGTTCGCCCAGCTCTGCACGGCGGGCGATGCCGCGATATCCGCAGAATCGCCCGTCATCTGTATCAAAGCTTGGATCAGCCGAAATAAGCCAATCACCCGAAGCCGCGCCGTTACCAGCTACACGCAGTCTGGCATCGCGGAATGGAGAGCGTTTGCGGAAAGCGCCAGCGGCATGACCATCAACGCCGAACGCGCGCGGTTCAGAAATTTCGGCAAATGATATCCCGATGAGTGGCCCACGAGGCGCGCCTTGCACCCAACAGATGATGCCGGCACGGTCGGTCTCAAACCTGAACGAGAGTGCCTGTGTGTCCTGCGGTTGATCAGCGACAGTGCGCGTCGCAACATTCGCCTCCCGATCGTTTTTGAAGGCTTCGATACGCGCAACCAGATCGCGAATTTGCGTGGGTGATGCGCTGTCGCTCTCAACTTCAGCCGTGATATTTGATGAAGGAAGAGCCGTGTCGCCAGCCCCATAAGCATAGAGCGTCCGCGTCACATACTCAGACAGGTCGCGTCGTTCACGCAGCAGTGCACGTGAGGCAGGAGGTAAGCGCGGAATTAGTTTAGCCCAGTCAGCCTCAGACAAGGTGGCATTTATAAGCACCGCCGCTGCAACCAGCGCGCTATCTTGCCCAAAAATCAATATAGTTTCGACGTCACTGATGCGACCGGTGAGCGATTCGGCAACAAACTTGCGGCGATTGAGCGGCACTTCCGCCCGAAGCTTATTTTCCAAAGCGCGCGCACTGGCCTCTTGATCGGTATGAAACGAGCCGTCATTTTTTTGCGCCAGCACTGATACCAATTGGCTCCACACCGCCGTCTTCGCGCGCTCGCTGTCAGTGGTCAGCTTCAATATTGTGGCAAGGCGATCATCAAAGCGCACGGCATATCTTTGTTAGGAGCAGGATAACTGTCATATTCGATAGCGCGCATTTGGGGGCACCGATACCCCGCCTGTGCCGTGCGTCACAAAGTGGCACAATAATATTTGCGCGTAACAATGTTATCGCGTTAAGTGGCAATAGATTAGGAACATGTCGTGATGACGCAAATTTCGTATGATGCCATTGACCGTCGCATACTCGCAGAATTGCAGAGTGACGGTCGTATGACGAATGTGGAGCTGGCCACCAAAGTGGGGCTGACAGCGCCCCCATGCCTGCGCCGTGTGCGCACGCTGGAGGATGCCGGGATCATTGAGGGCTATCACGCAGCGCTCAGTGCCAATCAATTGGGTTACACGATTACTGTCTTTGCAATGGTCAGCCTTAAGAGCCAAGCTGAGGCTGATCTACGCGCGTTTGAGGATCATGTCGCCACGCTAGACCTTGTGCGCGAATGCCATATGCTCAACGGCGAAATTGATTTTATTCTCAAAATTGTCGCGCGCGATCTTCAGGAGTTTCAACTATTCCTGACAACGCATTTGACGCCAGCGCCCAATGTCGCCGGCGTCAAAACATCGCTGACTATACGAACGTCAAAGCATATGCCCGGCGTTCCTGTGCCTGCTATTTAGCAGGCGCAGGTTGACCTTTGGTATCAAGCCAAAGCACCCAATATTTGGCGATGTCAGCGCGCGGGCCGGTTACGGCTGCAAATGCCTGTTTCGCTTCGGCTGATTGACCCTGACGGGCAAGCGCAATGCCGAGCCGGGTATTGACCGCATCATTGTCAACCTGGCCCTTTTGCAGTGCAAGTTTGTAAAGCGGTGCTGCCTTACTGTCCTGCCCATAGCCAAGATACGCGTCGGCTGTACCAACGGCAATTTTTCCAGCAGCATCGGTGCTTGCGCGCTTTTCCGAGGCCGCAAGCGACGAAAGATCACCCGCAACTTTTGCAGAAGCGGCCGCGAGCAATTCATTGAGCGGACGCGATGTTTTGCCGATGGCACCGCTTGCCATGCCTTCCTCAATCACAGACTTAGCTTCACCGGGAAGTCCGCGTTCGGCGGCAAGGGCAGCATATTCAAAATAATCACGCTCACCAGCCAGCGCCTTCGCCGAACGAATCAGGCGCATCACATCAAGTGCAGGCTGCCCCTCAAGCTTGGCACCGTCCTTGTAGATCAGCAGCGCATCACGCCAATTTTGCGCGGTTGGGTAAGCGCTGACGCGCTCACGCGACCATTTTGCAATCTCGATAGGTAGTTTGGATTTCACTGCAATCGAAAGTGCGCGCTGATACCAATCGGCCGGGGCGACTTGGCCAAGCGCTTTCTTTGCGGCAACCGCGCGATCAGCATAACCAAGTCCTTCGGGGAATTTATTTGCACGAAAGCTTGATTCGGCCATCAAAATGAAGGTGTCCGGCTCTTTATTGCCGAGGCGCACAGCCTCGGTCAGCCGCGCGAGCGCGTCTGGGAAATCTTGAGCATTATAGGCATATTGGCCCGCTGCCGCATTCAACTGTGCTGCATTTGAGTTCAGTGTTGACTTGCTGTCGATCATGATAAGCACGGCTTTGCGCAATTCTGCGCTGTTATTGGTCGCCTTCCCAAATTCATAACGACGCGCGCCTGTGATGAACTGTTCATCGGGCAGCTTAAACTGGGCGGCAATCGCATCAAACCGAGCGGCCATACCTTCAAACTTGCCAGCCTTAATATCGGCCTCAAGCGGCCCCGCAACCGCGCGAAACTCTTTGCTGAGTTCAACTTTTGGGGCTTCAGCCGCCTTTGGAGCCTTCTCCTTTTTAGCAGCCAGCGCAGGCGCAATGCTGAGCGTACCAGCGGCACCGAGTGCCAGAGCCGCGCCGAGCGACAAAAATGACAGCGTCTTCATATCAATCATCCTCATTATCTCGGGTGAAACGGCACCCTGAACCTTGTTCCTGTTAACTTTAGCACAGCGATGGCGCAAGCCAAAGCAGGAGCAACGCGCCTTTGCATGGTTTCAGCTTAATAGCAGTTGAATTCGGCGCATAAGCCGTCATGACGCCGTGATGACCAAACGATCAATCATAATCGGCGCAACCGGGGGCATCGGCAGCGCCTTTGCAAGGGCGCTTTCTGCTCAGCACGGCGCGGGCTCAGTGATTGGCCTTTCGCGGGCATCTGGCGATATTGATTTGACCAATGAGGCAAGCATCGCCGCCGCCGCCGCGCGCTGTGCCCAAGGCTCGCCCCCCGATATCGTCATTGTCGCAACCGGCATGTTACACGGCGCATTGGGTGGCCCAGAAAAAAGCTTACGTGAGCTTGACGCAAACCGACTGGCGGATGCCTTTGCGATCAATGTAATTGGCCCGGCGCTGGTCGCAAAGCATTTTCTGCCACTATTCGCGCGCGACAAACGCTGTGTGTTCGCTGCACTTTCGGCGCGCGTCGGCAGCATTTCTGATAACCGAATTGGCGGCTGGTATGGCTACCGCGCTGCAAAAGCAGCACTTAATATGACGATCCGCAATCTCGCGATTGAATTGGGGCGAACCCACAAACAGGCACTTTGTGTTGGGCTGCATCCCGGCACGGTAGATACTGCGCTGAGTGAGCCCTTCCAGAAAAACGTTGCGCCTGAACGACTGTTCACGCCCGATTATGCCGCGACACGGATGCTGTCGGTGCTAGATCAGCTCACGCCTGCGGATAGCGGCAAGTGCTTTGCTTGGGACGGTGCCGAGATCCAGCCGTGATGCCCTTTTTTCTGGCCTTTTGGGAGCGGCTGTTCTAAAGAATTAGGCCACAAAACCAGCCAGAAAGTATCATTTTGAGCACCGACGAGCCCATTCTCGCCGATCCTTCGGACATTAGCCCAATTAACATCGTTGACGAGATGAAGACGAGTTATCTCGACTATGCCATGTCAGTCATCGTCAGCCGTGCCCTGCCCGACGTGCGCGATGGGTTAAAGCCAGTTCATCGCCGCATTCTTTATGCCTGCCATGAGGCGGGTTACGTCGCAGGCAAAGCCTATCGCAAGTGTAGCCGTATTGTCGGCGATGTCATGGGTAAATATCACCCGCACGGCGATAGCGCGATTTATATGGCACTTGCGCGGTTGGCGCAGGATTGGTCAATGCGGGTGATGCTCATTGATGGGCAAGGCAATTTCGGATCGATGGATCCCGATATGCCAGCGGCGATGCGCTATACTGAGGCGCGACTAGCCAAAGTTTCTAACGCGCTGCTTGATGATCTCGACAAAGATACCGTCGATTTCACGCCTAACTATGATGCCAGCGAAAGCGAGCCGCAGGTGCTGCCTGCGCGCTTTCCTAATCTGCTCGTCAACGGGGCAGGGGGCATTGCGGTCGGCATGGCGACCAACATTCCGCCGCACAATCTCGGCGAAGTCATCAATGCTTGCCTTGCCTATATGGAAAACGGCGCGATCACGATTGATGAACTGATTGAGATCATCCCCGGCCCAGATTTTCCTACCGGCGGGCTTATCCTCGGA
>JAYTMV010000142.1:0-4789 GCA_043728175.1 Sphingomonadales bacterium | reverse complement strand
GGCAAATCCTTATTCTGGAAAGATAAAATGCCAGTTCAGAGGCAACTTAAACGCTGGGCACCAGCGCGTTTGGCCACCGCCGCAGACCGCCTTCTGGCCGCCGAACGCGCGATCAAAGCCGCCGGATCAGCGGGCACTATTTTTGCAGCATCAGAATTGATTACGCTCGCGCGGGTGGCGCAGCGGCGGGGGTAACAGGTGTCCACTGCTTCTACTCTTCACGCTGCGCGAATATCTGTTCAACCTGTTCGTGGTCGGATAGCTTATCAACATCAATCGCCGCTTCGGCAAAGGGCAAAGGCACTGCACGTGCGCTTAAACCGAGCCTGTGACCAAGTGCGGCAATCCCATCTTGTAAACTGATAGTTCGCGTGATGGCACGCAGAGCGGTCAGCGGGCCGAAATGCCAAAAGAGTTTGAACAACTGCTTGCGATCTTTTTCAGCACTCACCCAGAGCGTAAGCGCTTTGCGCGCAGCCTCGCTTGAGAGCGCAAAGAGGTTCGCCCCCGACCATGCCCCGCCGCGCAGCTTGATCCATGTACGCTTATTATCGGGATAGGCGGCAAGGATCGTCGCGCGCTCAACCATGCCGACCGCGACATCAACGCCGTCGCTCGCCTCCAGAAAATGCGTGATCATTTCAGCGGTTAGCAAAGGATGATCGGCGGTGGTCACAAACAGCGGCCACGGCGCGGCTTCAGCCCCAGCAATGCTCAGGATGCTCTGCGAAATGCCTGACTGGCTTTCAACATAGCTAAGTTTTGGATGATCGGGCAAAACCGCCTTGATGGCGTCGGGCCGCTGGCACAAAATCACGACTTTGCTGATCGCAGATATGCCGAGCGCGGTCTCAACCACGCGCGCGACCATTGGCCTGCCACCGACTTGCACTAAAGCTTTGAACGTTTCACCAAAGGCACTGGCAAGCGGATCAATGCCGGGGCGCTGACCAGCGAGGATGATCGCAGTCCAGCCTGTTTTTGCCTCTGTCATGATTTGGCCCTAGTCGTGCGACAGCAGCGATGCAATGTTGGACATGAAGGCGGGTTGAGCATGAGAGTGGCCGTTCTTTTTATCGGCGGAATGCACCAGGCGCTCCATATTGCGCCGGTTGCGGCGGCGCTTGTAGAGCGTAAAGGTATCGAGGTTTCGGCTTATGTCGCCAGCGCAGCGGATGCGGACGCGTTGATAATTTTGATGCAAAGGCTTGGTGCGCAACCGCTTAACATCATAGTCATGACGCTGCCGATATGGCTGATGAAATTGCCTGGTTTTAAGCGCGTAAGCAAAATTTCACGGCTTTTATTCTGGCGCCCGGAAATCTGTCGGCATGATGCAATTCTGACGGCTGAACGTAGTTCAACCCTGCTCAAGCGCTTGCCGGGGCGTATGCCGCCGATGATCCATATCCCGCACGGTGCAGGGGATCGCGCCAAGGGTTTTGAACCGCGCCTTGCGCTGTTCGATCATATCATTGTGGCGGGCCCAAAAGATCGGCGGCGGATGATCGCGCAAGGGCTTGTCACGCCTGAGCGGTGCAGCGTTTCTGGTGCGATTAAGGTGGCCGCCTGTCGGCGGATGCAGCGCGATAGCGCGCCGCTCTTTGATAATGATCGTCCGATAATCCTCTACAATCCGCATTTCGACCATAGCCTTGGGTCATGGTCTAGGTTTGCAGAGCCGCTGATCAAGGCAGTGCTAGCAGATGGCCGCTATAACCTGATCGTCGCCCCGCACATCCGCATGTTTGAGACGGCCAGTAATGAGGCGCGCGATGTCTGGCGGCGGCGCGCGATGTCTGGCCGCGTCATCGTCGATTTGGGTTCCGAACGGCTAAATGATATGAGCTACACTCTAGCAGCAGATATATATCTCGGCGATGTCAGCAGTCAGGTGTATGAATTTCTCACCGTAGCAAAACCCTGTATCTTCATTGATGCGCACGGTGCGTCGTGGAAGGATAATCCTGATTATGCGATGTGGCAGTTTGGCCCGGTCTGCGCTGATATGGCGCAGATTATCGATGCGCTTGATCATGCCAAGGAACACCACAGCGCGTATGTCGAAATCCAACGCGCGATGGTCGCCGATGCACTGGGCGACAGCGGCGACCGTGCAGCGGAGGTCGCAGCACAGCAATTAGTGGAGGCAGTGGAGGCCCTCAGCCGCTCCGTTTGAAAGGCGCCATTTCGCCGAGAAAGGCAATTTCACGTTCAACCGCGTGCCGCTCACGCACTAGAAAGTTGGCGATGGCCGAACGGAAGCCGGGATCGGCGATATAATGTGCTGACCAAGTGGTGACCGGCACATAACCGCGCGCGAGCTTATGTTCGCCCTGTGCACCAGCCTCAACGCGAGACAGACCGCGCGCAATCGCCGCATCAATCGCCTGATAATAGCAAAGCTCAAAATGAAGAAAGGGCACATCCTCTCGGCAGCCCCAATATCGACCATAAAGCGCATCGCCGCCGATAAAGTTAAGCGCCCCCGCAATCGGTTTGCCGTCACGGAGTGCTAGGATCAGCAGCAGCGTATCACGCATTGTCTCACCAATCTGGGTGAAGAACGCGCGGGTCAGATACGGCTGGCCCCATTTGCGCGCGCCAGTATCTTGATAGAAATACCAGAATGCATCCCAATGCGCCTCGCTAATCTCATGACCAGCGAGGTGGACGATCTCCAGCCCCTCCTGTGCGGCCGCCCGCTCTTTTCGGACTGCCTTGCGTTTGCGTGAGGCGAGTGCGGCTAGAAAATCATCAAAGCTTGCATAGCCGTCATTCGCCCAATGGAACTGCGTGCCAGCGCGGATCAGCCAGCCCGCCGCTTCAAACCGGGCGCGATCCCGCTCGTCGATGAAGGTTGCATGGGCTGAGGAAAGATGGTGCTTTTCAACGACCGCTTCGGCACCACCAATAAGCGCCGCCGCAACGTCATCATCATCCGTAAGCAGCCGTGGCCCCGGCACCGGCGAAAATGGCACAGCGATCTGGAGCTTTGGATAATAGCGCCCACCCGCGCGCGCGTACGCATCGGCCCAGCTATGATCGAAGACATATTCGCCCTGACTATGGCTTTTGGCATAGGCCGGCACCGCACCTGCGAGGCTGCCGTCAGCGTCTTCGACAATGATCGGGATTGGTTGCCAACCTGTCTTTGCGGTCGCGCTGCCCGAGGTTTCAAGCGCGGACAGAAACGCGTGACCGACGAAGGGGTTATTGGCCCCGGCGCAACGATCCCAAGATGCGGCGTCGATTTCAGCAACACCGTTTTCAAGCCTGACTGTCACTGCATCCGGGGGAGGCGTTGTCATCCGGGCTGTGCCACCGGCTTTTCATAAATTATTTCATCGGCATGAGCGAAGGCGGTGCGCTCTTGCTGTGCTGTCCGCACTGTCCATGTCAGCAGCATAAGCCCGCGACTATGCTGACCAGAAGCGAAGGGCGAGGGCAAATCCCGAATATCATAAGCGAGAAAATCAGGTTTGACCGTCCACAGCGCCACCCTCCGCTCAAGCTCTCGTCGGAACCGTGCGAGCCGGGTGTCTGGCCCTTGTTCGGTGATCACAAGCCCACGCACGAAGCGCGGCGCGTGGTTGCGAAACCAGCGGCCAACCGCTGGATTGAAGGACATCACCGCGACATTGCCCAAATAGCCCTCAAGCGCGCGGCGCACGCCAAGACAGAGAACGCCAACCAAATGGTTAGTGCTTTTTATCTCAATCAGGATTGGTACGCGGCCAGCAACGAGCGCAAGGATTTCGGCAAGGCGCGGGATTGTTTCATGGCTGCCGCGAAGGCGAATTTGATCAAGCTCATGCGCCGAACGCGCAGCAAATGCACCGTGCGCATCGGTTAGTCGGTCAAGCGCCGTGTCGTGAAATACAAAAGCCTCACCCTCTCGCGCGGCTTGAACATCACATTCGATGCCGTGCCCTGCGGCGATTGCGGCGGCAAAAGCGGCACGGCTGTTTTCGGGGCAATCTGTTCCGTGAAGCCCACGGTGCGCATAGGGTTGCGCCGAGAGAAAGGCGACACGCCTTGCCTCAGGTGGCGGCGCGATCAGCCGATCAAAGGGGACGAACAGCGACGATTGCATCAATTTCGACCGCAGCACCAAGCGGGAGCGCGGGCACCCCAACTGCCGCACGCGCATGGCGACCCGCATCGCCGAACACATCAACCATGAGTGTTGACGCGCCGTCCCCGACCTTGGGTTGATCGGTAAAGCGCGCATCCGAATTGACGAAGATATTAAGCTTCACAATCCGCTCGACGCGTTCAAGATCGCCTAGCGCTGCCTTGATTTGGGCAAGCAGCATGATTGCGCAGGCGCGCGCCGCTTCCTTGCCCGTTTCAAGCGTAATATCGTCGCCGAGCCGCCCGACCATCACATGACCATCTTTGAACGGCAATTGCCCGGACACAAACAGCATCCCGCCGACTTCAACTGTGGGAACATAAGCCGCAACCGGGGCGGCAGGCGTCGGCAGCGTAATGCCAAGGTGCATCAACCGGTGTTCTATAGGTTCTTGGCCCTTCGCGCTCATAGCGGCACTCCTTCAAAACGATCCATAATCCATTGTTCAGCGTCGTGCCAGCGGTCGATGCGTGCGTGAGCGGCACGCGGAGTCTTGATTTGGGCCGCTACGCGCGGTTCACCCACCATGTGCAGGCGGATGACATCGGGCACTTCCTTGGCGACTGAGATATGCTGATGCGCCAGATCATCGACAAAGACGGTTACACTTGGTTGATATTTTGCCACAATCTGTGCGAGCAATTCGCCCTT
>JAYTMV010000141.1:0-2970 GCA_043728175.1 Sphingomonadales bacterium | reverse complement strand
AACTCCTCACGCGGTTGCTTGGCCATCGCCGTTGTTGCGAACAGCAGCAGCGCCATCCCTGAAAGAAGTTGGAAGGGCGAGCGCCAACGAGGCACGAAGCACGCCCGCCCTTCACTTATTCCCCGTTCAGGGCGGGGAAACTGGTTCAAACTGTTAAAGCTGCTGCGTGGCATTTTGCAGCATTTCATCGGTGGCCTGGATCATCTTTGAATTGACCTCATAGGCACGCTGGGTCTCGATCATATCGACCAGCTCCTCAACGACATTGACATTGGACGATTCAAGCGCACCCGAACGAATGGTGCCGCGCCCTTCCTCACCAGCAGCCCCAACCTGAGGCGCGCCTGAGGCTGCGGTTTCGACCAGAAGGTTGTTCCCAATCGATTGAAGCCCTGCCGCATTCACGAAGCGCGCGGTTTCGACGCGGCCCAGCTCGGTTGGCTCAGCCTGCCCCGCAAGTTGGGCCGAAACCGTGCCGTCTGCGCCAACCGAAATCGATGTCGTCCCTTCGGGCACCTGAATCTGTGGTTGGATTGGCAGGCCATTCGGCGTAACAATCGTGCCCTCGGCAGAGAGATTAAAATCACCAGCGCGGGTGTACGCGATGCGGCCATCGGGCGTTTGCACTTGAAAATAGCCAGCGCCTTCAATCGCGAGATCAAGCGCGTTGCTGGTCGTGGTGAACGACCCCTGCGTATCAATCCGCGCGGTGCCGTTCATCTTCACCCCGGTGCCCAGATTAAGCCCAATCGCAAAACGGTTCTGCGAGGATGACGGCGCGCCCGGCGTGACAATCGCCTGATAAGAAAGCGTTTCAAAACTCGCGCGGTCACGCTTGAAGCCTGT
The DNA here is from genome assembly GCA_043728175.1 of Sphingomonadales bacterium. Taxonomy (GTDB): domain Bacteria; phylum Pseudomonadota; class Alphaproteobacteria; order Sphingomonadales; family Sphingomonadaceae; genus Aquisediminimonas. The sequence continues at coordinate 2,124 of JAYTMV010000141.1, read as the reverse complement.
TGTGTTGACGTTCGCCAGATTGTTGGCGATCACCTGCATTCGGCTATTTTGGGCATCAAGCCCGGTGCGGGCAACATGAAGAGCGGCGTTGGTCATGTCTTTATCTCCTACTGGTCAAGCCGCATAAGGTCTGCGGTAGACGTATCCATTTCGCGGGCGTCGCTGATCAGTTTGAGTTGCGCATCCCATGAACGCCCTGCCTCGATCATTTCAACCAGCGCCTCGGTCGCGCTTACGTTTGATCCTTCGAGCGAACGCGTGATGACGCGCCCATCAGGATCATCGGGAAGTGTGCCGCCTTCTTTAACGCGGAACAGCCCGTCCAACCCCTTGGCGATGTCCGAACCCGTCGGGCTGACGAGGCGGAGACGGTCAACCTCCTGCGGTTGATTAGGGTCGCCGCCGCGCGGGACGATGCTGATCCGGCCCTCATTATCGATGGCGATGCTATCAGCCGGGGGCAACGTAATCGGCCCCTGCGCCCCCAAAACCGGATGGCCGTCGCCCGTAACGAGCAAGCCGCTTTCGCTCAGTTGGAAATCGCCGCGCCGTGTATAGGCTTCGTCGCCGTCATCCGCCTGAACCGCAAACAGCCCGTCACCCGCAATCGCGACATCAAGGTCGCGTCCAGTGGTGGCGATGGCGGCGGCCTTCATATCGGCGGCAACAACCTCTTCGGACGCCATAGCCCGCGCGTTGAAACCGTCACCGCGCAGCCAAAGCGACTGCGCCTCGGCCAAATCAGCACGAAAGCCCGGCGTCTGCGCATTGGCGAGGTTGTTCGCCACCGCAGTTTGCCGCGCCATGCTCCCGCGCAGTGCGGTCAGGCTGGTGTAGATAAGGCGATCCATCAGCTTAGCCTTTAGTTGACGTTGATGATGGTCTGGGTCAGCGTTTCGGCGGTTTCGATCGCTTTTGCATTCGCCTGATAATTGCGCTGCGCCGAAATGAGCGCGACCAATTCCTCAGTGATATCGACATTCGCCCGCTCAAGCGCGCCCGAACGGATCGTGCCAAGCGCACCGTTAGTGGCGGCGTTGATCGCAGGCTGGCCGCTGTCCCCGGTTGATTGCCAGTGGCTGTCGCCAATCGGACGCAGCCCCTCTTGCGCGGTAAAGCTCGCCATCGCGACCTTGCCAAGCACTTGATCCGAACCATCGGCAAAGGTCGCCGTCACTAGGCCGTCAATCCCGATTGAAACGTTGGCGAGCGCGACATTGGGATCGCTTGGCGCACCCACTGGCAACACAAAGTCAGTCGCATCGGCGAGCGCGGTTGAGGTCACATTGCCGTTCGCATCAACGGGCAAAAGCTGGAGCGTTGATCCGATAGTATCCACCACGTTGCGGTTCACATCGACCTGGAATGATCCATTGCGGGTATAGCTGACTTCCTGGCGTGGCGGCGTGCCCTGCACCACGAAAAAGCCTTCGCCCGCAATCGCAAGGTCAAGCGTCTTATCAGTCGCTTCCAATGTCCCTTGCGTGAATTGCTGAACAACCGCGTTAAGCCGCGTCCCCTGCCCCGCGACAAGCTTGGTCGTCTGCGTTGGCGAACTGGCGAACAGATCGCCAAATTGCGCGCGGCTTTTCTTGAAACCCGTCGCACCAACATTGGCGAGGTTGTTTGAGATCACCGAAAGATCGGTCTGCGCGGCCTTGAGGCCTGAAAGTGACGTAAAGAAAGACATGGCGGTTTCCTTTTAGGTAGAAGGTGTGGAGGCAGGCACCGTCGAAGCAAGTGGCAGGGTCGCCGTGCGAATGTCACCAAGCAGCGCGGTCTGCGTGCGCAACTGCTCGGCAATGGCGCCGAGCGAAGTGTTGGTTTCCGAAATCCCCGCGACGCTTGAAAATTGCGCAAGCTGGGCGACCATTTGCTGATTATCAATTGGCTTGGTCGGGTCTTGAAAGCTAAGCTGTGCCGTCATCAGGCGCAGGAACGCCGCTTGATCAAGCGACTGATTGGTGCGCGCGGCGGCGGCAGGCGTCGTCGTGTTTGACGGCCTCACAGTGGATTGGGGAATAATCGACGTAATGTTCATTGTCCTAACCTCAATGTTTCGGTGATCAGGCCTTTTGCGGTTTGCAAAACCTGAACGTTGTTTTGATATTGGCGCGATGTTTC
>JAYTMV010000140.1:0-11745 GCA_043728175.1 Sphingomonadales bacterium | reverse complement strand
AAGCACTGCCGAGCGGTAAACCAGATCAGTGCTTGAAAGGATCAGCGGCGCATGGGCCGCCCAGTAGAGAATGCGCCAGCCCCAAAGATCGGGCCGCCACGCCGGTTCGCTCACCTTTTCACCGTGGCTCGCCAGCCATGTCCGCGTCAGTGCTTCGGCAATTGGTGCGGCCTCAGCGCGCGGCGCAGCGGCAGCCATATCGCGCAGCCATGCAAATTGATGGAGATAGCCAGTCAAGCCCGGCGAAAGCGTCGTTTCCGTAAAGCTGATGCCGTCACGCGGTAAAGTTTCACCGTTCCAGTTGAACGCGCCCGCCATGATCGCCGCACCGCGCGCGGCATCGCCCGCAACTGGATCAATCGGCACGGCGAGCAGCTTGAGCGGATAGCGCCCGCGTAGCTTAAACGCGTGAAGCGGCGTCCGCCATGTTAGCCGGTAGAAATGTGATGCGAACCGTTCTGAAAGCGAAAGGCCAACGTCGCTGCGCGCGCGCATCAGTCTTTTGCCAACTGGAATTTCTTCGCTGCCGTCATCATCACCGTCTGATGTCATTGACCGCGCAATCGCTTTATATTCGCGCTATATTCGGCTGGCCCGCCCTTAAAAGTTGCGGTGCCAGCAACCAGTACATTGGCCCCCGCGGCAATCACGCGCGGCGCTGTGACCGCGTCAACCCCGCCATCAACTTGCAGATCAATCGCCTTGCCAAGCTTATCGATCATCTTGCGGATGCTTTCGATTTTGCGGAGCTGGCTTTCGATAAAGCTCTGCCCACCAAAACCGGGATTGACACTCATCACCAGAACAAGGTCAATCTCTTCAAGGATATAATCAAGCATCTTGGCGGGCGTCGCTGGATTAAGCGATACGCCCGCGCGCTTGCCAAGTGCCTTGATCCGCTGGATCGTGCGGTGAAGATGCGGCCCCGCCTCCTGATGCACCGTGATGATATCCGAACCGGCCTCGGCAAAGGCATCAAGCATCGGGTCAACCGGGCTGATCATCAGGTGAACATCCATGACCTTGGCAGTGTGCGGGCGCAGCGCCTTTACCACCACCGGGCCAATCGTGAGGTTTGGCACGAAATGACCGTCCATCACATCAACATGAATCCAGTCGGCCCCGGCCGCGTCAATCGCGCGTACTTCCTCGCCAAGGCGGGCGAAATCAGCGGACAGGATCGAAGGGGCAATCAGCACGGGTCTGGTCATAATGCGCCCGCTTTAGGGCGTGTTTGGGTTGGCTGCAACAGGCCAAACCCCCACTCTGTCATGCTGAACTCGTTTCAGCATCCATCCCTCCACGAACTCCGCTTTCCCCTGTTGTGAGATAGACCCTGAAACAAGTTCAGGGTGACGATGAGTGTGGATCAACCTAACCCTATCCCCGAACAAACTGCGCGACAAAAAATCCGTCGGCATGGTCTTTGGGCATCACCCTGACCCAACCGCCCGGATCAGGGGCTATCCCGTTGACAATGCTTTGATTCTCAATTTTTTTGAACGTCAGCCCCGCCGCCTCTGCCACCGCAATCTGCGCTTCACCCTCAGCGCGCTCAAGCGAGCAAGTCGCGTAAATCAGCGTACCACCGGGTTCAAGCCAGTCCGCCACACGCGCGATCATCGCGGCTTGCAACTGCGCAAGTTCAGTTATGTCGCGTGGGCGGACGCGGTGGAGTACGTCGGGGTGACGCGCGAAAATCCCGGTCGCACTGCACGGCGCATCAAGCAGGATCGCTGAAACAGGTTTGGCTGGCTGCCATTTCAAGATGTCGCCCTGAACCACTTGTGCGCTCAGCCCAGTGCGCGTCAGATTATCCGAAAGCCGAACAAGCTTGGCCCGGTCTTGATCAACCGCGCTCACATCCCAACCAGTGGCGGCGAGCTGCATCGTCTTGCCGCCCGGCGCTGCGCAAAGATCAAGCACAGTGCGTCCACCCCCGCTACCAAGCACGCGCGCAGGGATTGAAGCGGCAATATTCTGCACCCACCACGTGCCCTCATCAAAGCCGGGGAGTTCGGGGATCGCCGTCCCGCGCGGCACGCGGACATGACCGGGGGCAAGGCTTTCGCCGCCAAGCTTTGTTACCCATTCGTCGGTGGTAGTGGCATCCTTGAGCGTCAAATCAAGCGGCGGGGGGACGCCAAGTGCGGTTGCTGCGACATCAAGCATCGCATCGCCCCAATCGCTTTGCCAGCGCGCGGCGACTTCGGGTGGCAGTGTCGGCACTTCGGGAAGCAAAACCTTCCGGCGCAGCAGCGTCCCCAAAACCCCGTGGACAAGGCGGCGCGGCCCACCTTCAACCAGCGGCAGCGCCGTCGCGACTGCCGCATGTTCAGGCGTGCCAAGCACCAGCACTTGGATGAGCGCGATGCGGATCACCAGCCGTGCCTTGGAGTCGTCCGCCAGCCGGTTGCGCGTTGCGCTATCGATCAGTGCATCGAGATCTGGCAGATGGCGCAAAGTCTCGCTCGCGATCGCATGGGCCAGCGCGCGGTCAGCCGGATGATCAACCCCGCGCGTCGCAAAGCTCAGCGATGCCTCAAGCGGCTGCCCCCGGCGCAGTACCCCATCGAGCAATTTAAGCGCAGCACGGCGCGCGGAAAGGCCAGCAATTTCGGTGGCTGACACATCTTTATTCATTGCAATATTGCCCAAATTAGTGCCGCCATTCCGACTACCCATATTCCTATGCCCACCAACAGAGCCACCCAATCGCTTCGACGCGGTTTGGGCGTCACACCTTTTGGAACGACGCGCAGCGATGTTGGAATACGAACGCGACCTAATGTAGCAAACGCAATGACGAGCCGCCCGATTCCGTGAAAATATCGCGCAACTCGCCCAGAATAAATAAGCTTTGATACAGACTGGGCTGCGACGTCAGTCGCGACATTGCCAATGAAACGAGCGGTGTGTTTAACGGCCTCGCCCACGGCCTCGCCAATAATCTCGTCAATCGGCATGAATCTCAATCCAAGATTGTCAGATGAATAAACTTACGCAGCTTCTGAATTGCGCTTCCGTTTAAGACGGTGCAGTGTCAAGGATAAGCTGCATTTACAATCCCGAGGTTCTCCCAGATGAGCAAACGCCCCGCGCACGTTAAAGCGCCAGACTATCTTTCGAAAAGCCCGCCAGTGCCAGCACCCGAGCCGATGGTGCGCGCCGCCGAGCCTGATCCTGACCGACTTGACCCGGTGCGCTACGGTGATTGGGAGTATAAGGGCATCGCGATAGATTTTTAGCGTCAACTTGCTGTTAAGGCATTGATGTTACGCACCTTCTAGCGTTGAAATGAAGGTGTCGTGATGGACGAAGAGTTGACCGAATTGCTTGCCCGTTTGATGCAGGCCGGAACTGTGAGCAACGGTGATGTCATGATGCTGCGCGATGCGGTGTGGACTGACGAATCAATTGCCGAACCTGTCGTCGATGCCTTGTTCACGCTCAATGATACGCTCACCAGCCACTCTGCGGTCTGGACTGATTTTTTCATTGAAGCGGTTGAATATTATCTGGTTGATCAATCCGTGCCGCAGGGTTTTGTTGATGAAAACTGCGCTGACTGGTTGCAGGCGCGCGTTGATAAAAATGGCCGGGTTGCCTCACTCACTGAACTTGAGTTGCTTGTTGCCATTATCGAGCGCGCTGAAAGTGCGCCTGAGGGTCTGCGCCAATATGCGATTGCCCAAATCGAAAATGTGATCGTGAGCGGCGAAGGCCCAACGCGCGCCGACGACGTGATTCGCCCCAACAGCGTTGATGCAATTGAGGTTGAATTGCTGCGCCGTTTGATCTTTGCAGGCGGCGGCGAGGGCGCTGTAATCGTTGGTTCAGAAGAAGCGGACATGCTGTTCCGGATTAAGGACGCCACACTTGACGGTGATATTGCGGCAAGCTGGCTGCGGCTGTTTGTGCAAGGGGTTGGCAATCATTTGATGGCGCACAGCGATTACCGCCCGCTGTCACGTGACGAAGCCCGCGAATTTGAACAGTTTATGGATAATGATGTCCCAAGCCTCGGGCGTTTTTTCAAACGAATGCTGCCCAATGACAAGATCGGCTATGGGACAATTGCCGAAGCCTTCAAAACTTTGTTTCCAAAGAGCGAAGACCGATTCGCCAAGCGGCTTGCGCTTGATAATAGCCATTTGATTACGGCTGATGAGGCGGGCTGGCTCAAGACGCATATTGCAGCGGACGGCGAAACCGATGCCTATGAAAAAGCGCTGCTGACCTTCATCCTTGATGAGGCTGAGCACGCGCCCTCAATGCTCGATACATTTCGGCGTCAGGCTTAACCCTCTTTTCTCAGTGGCCTGGCAAGCAGGGCACCGACCACTGCATCAACATCGCTTTCCCCTGCAAGCAGCGCGCAGACCGCATCAACCACGGGCATGTCTACGCCCGCCGCGCGTGCCGCCAGTTGCAGCACGGGGGCGGTAAACGCGCCTTCAGCAACCGTCCGCCCGGCCAGCAATTCTGCCGCCACACGGCCTTCGCCCAACCCCTTGCCGAGCGTAAAATTGCGCGACTGCGTTGATGAACAGGTCAGCACGAGATCGCCCAGCCCGGAGAGGCCACCAAGCGTTTCAGCCAAAGCCCCGCGCGCAAGGCCAAAGCGAGTCATTTCGGCAAAGCCGCGCGCGATCAGTGCGGCGCGCGCATTCTGGCCAAGCCCGCGCCCATCAACCACGCCGCACGCAATCGCGAGGACATTTTTGACCGCGCCGCCAATTTCGGCGCCAATCACGTCAGTTGAGGCATAGGGGCGAAAATGCGGCTGCGCCAACCGCGTAGCCAGCCTTTGCCCGAGCGCTGCATCTGCACATGCAAGCGTAATTGCGGTCGGCAAACGGCGCGCGACTTCACCTGCAAAGGTTGGCCCTGAAAGCACCGCAATCGGCGCATCAGGGCAGACCTCTTGCGCGACCTCGGACATGAGGCGCTGTGTGCCCGCTTCAATTCCTTTGGCGCACAGGATGATCGGGCGATTGCCGATATTGGCGCTACCCAGCACGGCGCGCATATGCTGTGCAGGCGTAACGATCAGCAGCGCCTCACAGTCCGAAAGCGCGTCAAAATCACTGGTCGCGTGGATCGCATGGGATAGCGGGATAGCGGGGAGGAAAAGCTGATTTTGGTGAGACGCATTGATGCTCGCCACGACCTCAGCTTCGCGTGCCCAGAGCCAGACATGTTCGCCGCTTTCCGCTGCGACTTGTGCAAGCGCTGTGCCCCACGCACCACCGCCGATTACGCCCAGTCTCATGCCTTCACTCCTGCGCCGCGCGCTTTTTCAGCACTTGGATCAAGCGGCCAGCGGGGCCGCGCCTCAAAATCCAAGCCATCAGTCAGACCAGCCGCAAAACGCTCTGCCCCTGCCCAGCCAATCATTGCCGCATTATCAGTGCAAAGCCACAGCGGCGGCGCAATGAAGGGCAGACCGTGTTTGGTCGCCAATGCCTCAAGCGCCGCGCGAATGGATTGATTCGCTGCAACCCCGCCCGCAACGACGAGTGCCGTCACATCACCGCTGGCCCCGAGCGCGCGGTTTGTCCGGTCGATCAGGCAGTCGATCACCGCTTGCTGAAACGAGGCGGCGATATCATTCGCGCCGTACAACCCGCCATCACGTGCGCGAAGCACCGCACTTTTGAGGCCAGCGAAAGAAAAATGCGGCTCATCCGCGCCTAATAATGGTCGGGGGAGCGGCACTGCCTTGGGGTCACCCAGCTTCGCTGCTGCCTCAACCGCTGGCCCACCGGGAAAGCCAAGCCCAAGCAATTTGGCGCTTTTGTCAAAAGCCTCACCCGCTGCATCATCAATTGTTGTTGCCAGCCGCTGATAACGGCCAACCCCGCGCACCAGCAAAAGCTGGCAATGCCCGCCCGACACGAGCAATAGCAGATAGGGAAAGGCGAGCTTCGCATCGGCGAGACGCGGCGAAAGCGCGTGCCCCTCCAAATGATTGACTGCGATAAGCGGCTTACCCACCGCATGGCAAAGCCCCTTCGCCGTCACGAGGCCAACCATAACCCCGCCAATCAGCCCCGGCCCGGCGGTCGCCGCAATCGCATCAACATCAGACAGGGTAACGCCCGCATCATCCAGTGCGCCCTCAATCAAGGGGATCAGCGCCTCCACATGCGCGCGCGCCGCGATCTCGGGAACGACCCCGCCGAAGGGGCGGTGCGCTGCCTCTTGGCCAGCAAGTCGGTGCGCCAAAATCTGCCGGTCGCCAGTGACCAGCGCCGCCGCCGTTTCATCGCAGCTCGATTCAATGCCAAGGATTAGCGTCATCACGCTTCCCTCTAATCGCCAACCGCGCTAGCACAAGCCGGATGATTACACGTCCGGTTAAACCGCTGCGTCTTGGGACGCGCGCATCCCCCCTCGCAATGGCGCAAGCGCATCTGGTGCGCGCGCAACTTTTGGCGGCGCATGGCTGGGACGCAAGCTTCATCGAGATTTGTCCGGTGGTTGCGAGTGGTGATAAAATCCTTGACCGCGCGCTTGCCGAAGTCGGCGGCAAAGCGCTGTGGACGAAGGAGCTTGATCAGTGGCTGGTGAACGGCGACATCGATTTTTCAGTCCATTCGATGAAGGATGTTGAGACGCATCGCCCGCCCGAGTTCATCATCGCGGCAATGCTTGAACGCGCCGATGTGCGTGATCGGTTGATTGGGGCAGAGTCCGTCCTAACATTGCCTCAGGGGGCACGCGTCGGCACAAGCGCACCGCGCCGCCGCGCACAATTATTGGCGCGTCGCCCCGATCTTGAGATTTGCCTGTTTCGCGGCAACGTCCAGACGCGGCTTGCCAAACTTGCCGCAGGTGAGGCGCAGGCGACTTTGCTAGCAGCCGCTGGTCTCGAACGGCTTGAGATGGATGATATCGGCGTAGCTATCGCGATTGAAGAGATGCTTCCCGCGCCAGCACAGGGCGCAATTGGAATTGAAACCTTGGTCAGCAATGAGGCTATGACTGGCTGGCTCAGTGCGATCAATCACGCGGCGACGTTTGCCTGCGTGAATGCCGAACGCGCTTTGCTTGCCGGGTTGTCGGGCGATTGCCGTTCGCCCGTGGCGGGGTTGGCTGTAATCAAAAACGCAGATATCTGGCTGCGTGCTGAGATATATTCGGGCGACGGCCAATATAAGGAGACGGGTGAAATTATGTTCGCAACTGACGATGTTGAAGCACCTGCCCAGCTCGCAGCAACTCTGCTTGAAAACGCGCATCCAAATGTGCGGGAAAGCTTTGGCGCATGACGCGACCATTGATCATCGTCCGGCCTGAACCCGGCAATAGCGCAAGCAGCGCCAGTGCCCGCGCGCGTGGGCTTGATGTGCACAGCTTCCCGCTGTTTGAAACCGCCGCCACCCCTTGGGATGAACCCGATCCCGCACGATATGTTGGTGTTATCATGACCAGCGCAAATGCGGCGCGGCTCGCTGGCCCCAGTTTGCAGCGTTACACGCACCTGCCGCTTTATGCCGTTGGCGATGTGACGGGCGATGCCGCGCGTGAGGCCGGGTTTCTTTCAATTATATCGGGCGACGGCGATGTTGAGCGTTTGCTTGGCAAGATCGCCACGCTTGGCCTTCACCGGCTGCTGCATCTTTCAGGCGCCGATTATCAACCCTTCACGCCGCACGGGGTCGCAATTGAGCGACGCACAGTCTATGCTTCAAATGCGATTACGCCTGCCCCTGAATTGCTGGCTGCACTCAAATGTGGCGGCGTGGTCATGTTGCACTCAGCGCGTGCGGCAAAACAATTTGCAGCGATTGTGGAAAGCCACGCTATTGACCCGGCAACGCTATCGGTTGCCGCGATCAGCGCGAATGCCGCCGAGGCTGCCGGGACTGGTTGGAACGAAATCAGTATTGCAGCCCGTCCGCGTGATGCAGCATTACTCGAAAGCGCGGTGGCGCTTTGTGAGAAGAAATAAGATCGGATGAATGGCAATGGATAACGGATATCAGACAAATACAGCACCTGCGCGCCCTGTGCGACGGTACATTCTGATTGCACTATTTGGAATTTTACTCGGCGTTGGTCTGGTAATTTGGGGGCTTTCGCGCTCACCCACGGCGCGTGAATATCTGATTGGCACTAACGAAACGCAGACGAATGTTGAACCGCCGCTGGTTACAGTGTCGCCAGCAGCGCCGTCGGGCGTGCTGCGGCCAACGATCACGCCGCCACCGATCGGAGGTGATGATCGCATCGCCGCGCTTGAAGCCCGCGTTGACTTGCTCAGCCGCGTGACAGCCGCCGATACTGGCAGTTCAAGCCGCGCCGAGGGCTTGCTCCTCGCATTTGCCGCGCGCCGCGCGCTTGACCGGGGGCTTGCGCTTGGCTTTGTCGAGGGGCAGCTTAGCAATCATTTTGGTACGCGCCAGCCACGCGCGGTTGCCATGATCATAGCCGCCGCACGCCAGCCAGTGACGCTAGATGGGCTTAAATCCGAATTGGCCACGCTTGCGCCAACGCTTGCCGGAAACGGCCCCGATGAAGGCTGGTGGGACGGGATTTCAAGAAGCCTTTCCGGCCTATTCATTGTGCGCCAGGCCGATGCACCCTCAACTGCACCTACTGAGCGGCTGACGCGCGCGGGCGATGCGATTGCGCTTGGTAGGGTGGATCAGGCGCTTGCCGAAGTGGCGCGGCTACCCAACCGCGATCTTGCCGCCGACTGGATGGCCAAGGCAAAGCGCCATGTTGAGGCGTACCGCGCACTTGATCTGCTCGAAGCCGCAGCGATTGTTGGCCCTGTCGAACCCCCGCCCGCACCCGCGATTATCCTGCCTGAGCCAGATTTGACCCCGCCTGCGGAGGGCGATCGCAAAGCCTCCCCTGATTCGCTTTAGGTAACGGCCTTACCCCATCACCGCGTTGGCACAGGCTCCGGCCCTGAATAATCGTAAAAGCCGCGCTTTACTTTGCGGCCAAGCCATCCGGCTTCGACATATTTGACGAGCAGGGGCGCAGGACGGAATTTCGGATCGCCGGTGCCGCTGTGGAGGACGCGGCAAATCTCAAGGCAGGTATCAAGCCCGATAAAATCAGCAAGCGTCAGCGGCCCCATCGGGTGATTAAGCCCAAGCTGGCAGGCGGTATCAATATCGCTTATGCTCGCCACGCCTTCGCCGAGCGCAAAGCACGCCTCATTGAGCATCGGCATCAAGATGCGGTTGACGATGAAGCCCGGCGCGTCGTTTGCATGGACGATTGCCTTGCCAAGCGACTGACCATAGGCTTCGACTGCGTCCACTGTTTCCACTGCCGTTGCAAGACCACGGATGAGCTCGATCAATCCCATAACGGGCACAGGATTGAAGAAGTGAACGCCGATAAAGCGCGCCGCATCAGGCGCAGCCTGCGCAAGCCGCGTGATTGGGATCGATGATGTGTTGCTGGCAAGGATGGCATCGGCACGGATCACTTTGCCGACGTCGGCAAAAATGGCGCGCTTAATCTCTTCGCGCTCGGTTGCGGCCTCGATCACAAGATCAGCTTGAGCAAAGGCCGATGATCCAGCGACGGGTTCGATCAGGGCAAGGGCTGCGTCGCGCGCTTCGCCCGTGATTTTTTCCTTATCAACTAAGCGGTTTAGCCCCTTGGCGATGCCGTCCTTCCCTGCCTGCGCGCGCACGGCGTCAACATCAGAGAGCAAAACCTGATAGCCAGCCTGTGCGGATACCTGCGCAATGCCAGCGCCCATTTGGCCAGCACCGATAACCCCGATAATTTTCATAACCTGCTCCGAATTTTAGCGCGATGCGCCCGGCACCCACAAGATGTCAGTCGCGCCATTATCATTGACCGCGCGGCCCATCACGAACAGATAGTCCGACAGTCGGTTGAGATATTTAAGCGCCTCAGGGTTGAGCGAAACACTGCGCGCGGCGGTCACCGCTGTTCGTTCGGCGCGCCTGCACACAGTGCGCGCGACATGGAGCGCAGCGCCTGCCGCACTACCACCGGGAAGGATGAAGCTGCTGAGCGGGCGGAGCGCCTCGTTCATGCGGTCAAGCTCAGCCTCAAGCCGCGCGACTTGAGTGCCGACAATCCGCAACGTCATTTCGCCGGGGGTAAAGTCCTCGCCCGGTGTGGCAAGATCGGCACCCAGATCAAACAAATCATTCTGGATCATCCGCAGCCGCGCCAGCGCCTCACCGTCACTATGGAGCGCGACCATCCCGATTGCGGCGTTGAGTTCATCAACATCGCCAATTGCGGCCATACGCGGCGCATCCTTGGGGGTGCGCGATCCGTCCACCAAACCCGTGGTGCCATCATCGCCGGTGCGGGTGTAAATCCGGTTGAGCTTAACCATATCAGCCGCTGTTGCGCATGAGCAGCAGCAGCACGACGATGATGATCGCTATCGCTTGAAAAATCACCCGACCCGTCATCATCTTATTCTGTTTGAGCGCGGATTGGCTTGGCCCGCCGCCTTCGCTGTTCAAATCAGCTTCGGTGGTACGCAGAAAGGCGATCAGGCCGCGCACGAGCATAACGACCGTTGCGATGACTGCGCCGATCAGAAGAATGATAAGGAATGTATTCATGGATATGTCCTTAAAGCGGGGCCAGCGCAAAGCCAACCGGAAAGCGTTTCTCGCGCATCATTTGGATCAGCATTTGCGGGTAGATGCCTTGTTCCCGAAGCTCTTCCAGCGCCGGGGATTGCTTGCTCTTGGCGAGGCGAGTGCCGTCGTTACCTGTGATCAATCGGTGATGCTGGTACTCTGGCGTCGGCAGGTCAAGCAGTGCTTGCAACAGGCGGTGGATGTGCGCGGCGTTAAACAAATCCATGCCGCGCACAACATGGGTAATCCCCTGTGCGGCGTCATCGACAGTGACGGCCAGATGATAGCTTATGCCGATATCCCTGCGCGCGATGACAATGTCACCTCCGCCCGCCGGATCAGCATCAATCCGTCCCTGATCGCGGTCATGCCAGTGCAGCGGGCCAGACATCACTGTCGCCTTGGCCATATCAATCCGCCATGCGCCTTCGCTGCGGCCAAGCGTTCGACAGGTTCCGGGGTAGCGGCCCTCACCCGCTTCAGCGCGAGTGCAGGTGCAGCGATAAAGGATGCCTAGTGCGTCCAATTTCGCCAGGGCTTCACGGTAAATCCCTATCCGCTGCGATTGGATGATAACCTCGCCGTCCCAGATCAGCCCAAGCCAGCGTAGGTCTTCATAAATTGCATCTACAAATTCGGGGCGGCAGCGCGCCACATCAATATCCTCAATCCGCAGCAAAAACCGGCCATTTCCAGCCCGCGCGGCATCATGGGCGAGCAGCGCTGACCAGGCATGGCCAAGGTGAAGCCGTCCCGTTGGGCTGGGTGCAAAACGGCTAATTACGGTTTTCATGAAATCATTGCTTGACCAAGAGTCACCGAAAATGCTGTCATGCATCCGTAATCGCAAAAGGCCATAGCAACACCAACTGTAGCAAGGGTATTCGTCGACTATGTATCATCCAGACCTCATCCGCCATCCCGACGGTTGCCCGGCCTTGGTGCTGAACGCTGATTACACCCCGCTGAGCTATTATCCGCTCTCGCTCTGGCCGTGGCAAAACGCGATCAAGGCGGTATTTCTTGACCGGGTTGATATTGTCGAGGAGTATGACCGCGAAGTGCATAGCGCCAATTTCGCGATGAAGTTGCCGTCGGTCATCGCGCTCAAGCAATATGTGAAGCCATCGCAATATCC
>JAYTMV010000139.1:0-4707 GCA_043728175.1 Sphingomonadales bacterium | reverse complement strand
CGGTTCACGCCAAGATCGCCAAGCCGCCTAGGAGAAAAGAAACGACAGCGCCGCGCTTGTTTCAGGCGCACCCTCTTCGTGGCTTTGTGTCTTCGTGTGAAACACTCTTGGGGGTGGTGCGTGTGGCTGGCTTTGATTGACTCACACGAAGGCACGAAGGCCACGAAGAAGAGAAGCACTGGAAAGCCTAAACCCCGTCATCATCCCCCGATTTGCGGATGGATTGAAGGGCTTTTTCGGCTTTGTCGCACAATTGGATGAACAGCGATTTCCATGTCGGCGTGTTGTTCAGTTTTGTTTCGATCCATTTGCGCTTTGCCAAAAGAAATCCTGCCGCTCCGACCAGTTCACCCAATCCAACGCCAACACCGAGATTGGCGGCAACAACAACACCTGCCACCCCCACTGCCACCTCCACCGGATGATTGAGCGCCAAACTAAACGCCTCAATCACCAGGTTTTGGACACTTTCAACGCTCCACACCGTCCGCCGATCATTGGCGTCAGGGATGGCGGGGGCAAGATCAATCGCCTCATCAACAATTTCGCGAACGCCGTCATCAAGGATTTCGGCCTCATCGGCATCGGCGACGAAGGCATGGAGTTCGGACGGCGCGATCAGCGTCGGTTTAACATCGGGGCCGAGCATCGCGGTATCAATCCGCATCAGCACCGGATCAAGCCCGACCGCCATGTTATGCGCCGAGCGCCAGCCTTTGAGATCGATCAGCAGATCATCAGCGATAGGCTCAAGAAAACTATCCTGCGCGCTGCCTTCATAGGCAGCAATCTCCTGCCGCAATTTCTCGCCGCGCTGAACAAACAGGCTTGGGCGGAGATCAGCAAGCGTATCGCCACCCGCCGCCAGATAATTCTCAAACCCGCTAACAAAGCGCGCCGCCGAATTACTCAGCCGACAGCGATCCAGCAGCGCCCGCGCCTCACGGATGGCTTCACCGTAACGATCCTGCGCATCCCCGTCAGTACGCAGCGCATCGGCGTTGCGGCGCTCGTCAATCCTGATCTTGCCCCCTTCACTGGCAGTGAAGGGGATGGCATTTTGGTTTTGAGGCGGGATAGGTTCGGGCGCGGCCTCAAGCTGGCGGAGTGGATCGGTAACGAATGGCGCATCGCGAGGCCGCACCCGCTCCCTTGCCTCATCGATCCAGTTTTGGAGTGTGGTGTTGACGTAGGTTGCGCCCTTGTCCCAGAAATCTTCGTTAGTGGCATCGGCGAGGCGGGCGAGGATGGCTTTGTCCTCGGTGCGGTCACTGTCGCCGGGGATGTCGAAGGCGGCACGTTCTCCCTTGATGCGGCGACTATACCAATCGACCCACCCGCTATAGCCCTGATTAAGTGCGATTAGATGCTCACTCATAAAGGTGCAGGCTTCGCCCCAGCCCTCGGGTTCACCCTCAGGCCAGAGCGGTTCCCGCGTCAGGCGGTGCGCGGCAGAGGCAAGGTCGCCCTCGCTGGTTAGCCATTCACAGTCATGGTTAATATTTTTCCAAACCACGGCCCGAGCAGCGAGAGAGTCGTTAGCGGCAGCGTCCGCAGCCGCGTCAGCGGCAGCGTCTGCCGCGACAGCAGCGCTTTGGGCGGGGGCGTAGTCGTCGACAGCCCGAACAGCTGCATAGACAGCACGGGCGACGGTATAGATGGTGCCGTAGGTGCGGGCGACATTTGCCATGGCGTCTGCGCTAGCGATGACGGGCATATTGTAGGTTGGAAAATTGCACGCAGCCCACGCTGTGCAGGTGGCACGAATCAAGATCAAACTATGATCGTCAACCCATTTTAAGGTTTTCCGCGTTGAAAAGGCGTAGGGTAGTGTCCGCAGCGCAGCGCGAGCGGCGATCACTTGCGCGAAGTCGACGCGCCCCCGCTTGCGCAGCCATTCCCACAATTCTTCGCGCGACGTGATTTGGGCCATCGCGGCTTTATCGGTGGATATGGGGTGGGGTGCAAGGGGCTAACAATTCCTCCCCGAAACGGGGAGGGGAACCAGCGTAGCTGGTGGAGGGGCCGGTTGATGCGGGGGAAAGCTTCGACGGTGGGGTGCGTTGATAGCAGCCCCTCCACCCCGCTGCGCGCGGTCCCCCTCCCCGTTTCGGGGAGGAATTCTTCCTTCGCGCGAGCCTATTCCACCTTTACCGCACTACGCCTGAACACCCACCGCCACAGGCGCTGCTGCTTGTGCCGGGGCGAGGGTGCCGATCAGGCAGGTGGCGGAAAAGACGACGGTGCAGAGCGTTGCGGCGATGGTGTTGCGAAGGCTGGCGGGGTTGTAGCTGTTCATTTTAGGTCTCCTGATGAAGGTGGTTATGCGACGGTGGTGTAGCTGACCGATGACGACGCGGTTTGGGCGGGGGCGAGCGTGCCGATGAGGCAGGTTGCCGAAAAGAGGATGGTGCAGAAGGCCGCGACGATGTTGCTGCGGATGCTGGTTGGGTTGTAGCGGTTCATTTTTAGTCTCCTTAAATGGGTGGTCTGTAATGTTTTTGCCGCCAGTATTGGTAGCATGTCCTAAGCATTGCACGGCGCGTGCCAGTTTTAGAAAATGCCTGATTTTCAAGCTTTCTGTATGATGAACGGGTGTTTCAGCCCTTGTTCACACACTGCAAAATTAGCAATTTACGCTAATATTCAGGGTAATTTTCATTTGTTCGATGGGCTAGATATGCGATTTCGCACTTGCAACATTTCTCGCTTTGCTAACAAGTTTGGAACGCATTGAACGCTATGCCCGCGTGTGAGATCAAATGCGGACACGCCACAGGAACTTTCGCTATGGATAATATCTGCAAACTCAAATCAACCGCGCTCGTGCTGCAAGGCGGCGGTGCGCTCGGCGCGTATCAGGGCGGGGTGTATGAGGCGCTGGCGGCGGCGGGGCATGAGCCGGATTGGATCGCGGGGATTTCAATTGGCGCGATCAACGCCGCGATTATCGCGGGCAATCCGCCTGAACGCCGCGTCGAGCGAATGCGCGCCTTTTGGGATCTCGCGTCATCACGGGTGACGGTGCCGCCGCTGTTCCCCGCTGGTTTTATGCGGACATGGTTTAACGAGGTATCGGCCAATATCGTCGCGGTGGCGGGTGTACCGGGCTTCTTTGAGCCGCGCTTCCCGCCGGCGGCGATGGCGCTGCCCGGAACGCCCGGTGCGATCAGCCATTATGATACGTCGCCGCTGCGTGACACGTTGCTCGAACTCGTTGATTTTGATTTGCTCAACAGCGGGCCGATGCGGCTGAGCGTTGGCGCGGTCAATGTGATCACGGGCAACCTTACCTATTTTGACACGCATGAGCGGCTGATCACGCCCGAACATATCATGGCGAGTGGCGCGCTGCCCCCCGGCTTTGCGCCGATTATGATTGACGGTGAGCCGTATTGGGACGGTGGCCTCGTGTCGAACACGCCGCTGCAATATGTGCTTGATCAGCGCGAACTTGATGCCAGCATCGAAATTTTTCAGGTCGATCTGTTCAACGCGCGCGGGGTGCTGCCACGCAATTTGTTTGACGTGGCGCAGCGTGAGAAAGACATCCGCTATTCAAGCCGCACCCGTCTGAACACTGATATGGCGCGCGAGCTGATGAAGCTGCGCGATGCCGCCTTCCGCTTGGCACAGAAACTCCCCGAAAGCTTCCGCGATGATCCCGACGCACAGATGCTTGGCAATCGCGGTTGCGACAGCGCAGTAACGGTGATGCACCTCATCAACCGTGGGGAGGGCTATGAAACGCATTCCAAAGACTATGAATTCTCGCGCGTGACGGTGAACGGCCACTGGGCCGCTGGCCTTGAAGACGCAGAACATTCGATCCACCACAATGATTGGGTGAAGCGCCAACCAATGAACGCGGGGATGCAGGTGTTTGATTTGGTGGGGAAGTGAGAGCATAAAAAAGCCGGAGATTTCCCCCCGGCCTTTTTGTTTTATTCTGATCGCGGCGGTTACGCGGTAATTTCGGCCACGTCGATCTTGACGCCGGGGCCCATGGTTGAGCTGATCGCGGCCTTGCGGAGGTATTTGCCCTTCGCGCCTGATGGCTTGGCCTTGACGATGGCATCGACAAGCGCATCAAAATTGGTGCGCAGATCGTCGGCGGTGAAGCTTGCCTTGCCAATGCCAGCGTGAATGATCCCGGCCTTTTCAACGCGGTATTCAATCTGGCCGCCCTTGGCTGCTTTCACAGCTTCAGCAACGTTCGGCGTAACCGTACCAAGCTTAGGGTTTGGCATCAGGCCTTTGGGGCCGAGAACCTTACCAAGACGACCAACAAGGCCCATCATGTCTGGCGTTGCGATGCAGCGTTCAAACTCAATCTTGCCGCTCTGGCAGATTTCGAGCAGGTCTTCTGCACCGACGACATCGGCACCCGCAGCAAGTGCTTCTTCAGCCTTTGCGCCGCGTGCGAACACGCCAACGCGGACGTTTTTGCCAGTGCCCTTGGGCAGCGTCACAACGCCGCGCACCATTTGATCGGCATGACGCGGATCGACACCAAGATTGAGCGCGACTTCGATGCTTTCATCAAACTTCGAAGTTGCGTTGGCCTTGATCAGCGCAATCGCTTCGTTGACGCCGTGGAGCTTTTCACGGTCAACCGCGCCCGCAAGAATTTTCGCTTTTTTGCTTACAAATGTCATGATCTCAGCCCTCCACCACTTCGAGGCCCATTGCGCGGGCGCTGCCTTC
>JAYTMV010000138.1:0-4066 GCA_043728175.1 Sphingomonadales bacterium | reverse complement strand
GAAAAGCTTGACGCGCTAGATGTGTTCCACCCAAGCCGCGTTGCCAGCCGTATCCTCGGGATGGGCGATGTTGTCAGCCTCGTTGAGCGCGCCGCCGATGTGTTTCAGCATGAAGAAGCTGAGGCAATGGCCGAAAAAATGGCCAAAGGGCAGTTCGATATGAATGACCTGCGCCAACAGCTTAAACAAATGCAGCGGATGGGCGGCCTCGGCGCGCTTGCGGGGATGATTCCGGGGATGAAAAAGGCACAGGCGGCGATGGCGTCAAGCAATGTTGATGACCGTGTGTTGATCCGGATGGACGCGATGATCGGATCAATGACGCCTAAGGAACGCAGCAAGCCTGAACTCCTTCAGGCCAAACGCAAGATCCGCATTGCCAAGGGCAGTGGTACGACCGTGCAGGACGTCAACAAGCTTCTTAAAATGCATCAGGAAATGGCTGGTGCGATGAAGAAAATCAAAAAAATGGGTGGAATGAAAGGGCTTGGCGCAATGCTGGGTCGCGGGGGTGGCCTTGGCGGGCTGCTTGGCGGCGGCGGTATGCCCCAAGGTCTACCGCCCGGTTTTGATCAGATAATGGGTAAAAAATAGCGCTCATCCTGAGCGGAGTTTTAGAGTTTAATCAAAGGAAGATATAAAATGGCAGTTTCAATTCGTTTGTCGCGCGGTGGTTCAAAAAAGCGCCCTTATTACCGTATCGTTGTTGCCGATGCGCGCAGCCCGCGCGATGGCAATTTCATCGAAAAGATCGGGACGTATAACCCGCTCCTCGCCAAGGATGATGAAAAGCGTGTCACGCTCAACGCTGAACGCGCCAAGCATTGGCTGAGCGTTGGCGCGCAGCCGACCGACCGCGTCCACCGCTTCCTCGATAAGGCAGGTGTGCTTGAGCGCGCTGCGCGCAACAACCCAACCAAGGGCAAACCCGGCGAAAAGGCGCTTGAGCGCATCGAAGAGAATGAAAAGAAGGCCGCCGCTGCTGTAGAAGCTGAAGCCGCTGCAAAGGTTGCGGCAGCCGAAGCTGCAGAAGCTGAAAAGGCCGCTGCTGCGGAAGCCGCTGAGGCTGAAAAGGCTGCCGCTGCCGAAGCCGCCGCTGCACCAGCGCCTGAACCAGAAGTCGTTGCTGAAGAAGCGCCAGCAGAAGCTGCCGTTGAAGAGATCGCTGCTGAAGCAGCTCCTGACGTTCCAGCCGATGCGCCCGTTGAAGTGCCTGCCGATGTACCCGCAGATGCCCCAGCCGACGTTCCCGTTGAAATGCCTGCCGATGCGCCTGTAGAGGCGCCAGCGGATGCGCCGATTGAAGAACCAAAAGCCTAACCCTTGTCGAACGCCAAACCCATCACGCTTGCCGTCATTATCGGCGCGCACGGCGTGATGGGGGAGGTGCGCCTCAAACTCTTTGCGGCAGGCGAAGGGAGCGTGACGGCGCATAAATCGTTTAATGAGGGCAGGCTGACGCTCAAAAGTCTGCGCCCCGGCAATAACGGCGCCATTGCGCGTTTTGCCGAAATCAATGACCGCAACGCCGCCGAAGCTGCGCGCGGCACTGAACTCACCGTACCCCGTGAATCGCTCCCCCCGCTTGGCGAGGGCGAATATTATCACGCAGATTTGCTAGGCCTTCCCTGTGTCTCAACAACGGGCGAAGATTTGGGCGTGTGCGTTGCCATCGAAAATTTCGGTGCGGGTGACGTGATCGAAATCGAACGCCCTGATGGCAAGCGCTTCATGGTGCCAATGAACGCAGAAGCAGTGCCTGAGTGGGGTGAGGTGATTGTAATTGACGAGCGGTTTGTGGGGTAGTATATACGTCGCGTAAATACGGAGACGGTGATGGCTGAGAAAGACCCTGGAACCAAGAAACTCGGCAACAATCCGCATTTCATGCGTGTCCTTGGTTCAATGCCTTGGCTGAAGCCGATCGAAAAGGATCGACATCGAACGAAGATATTCAAATCAGGCAACTCGCTTGCGGTGCGTATTCCTGCAGGAACTGCGCTGAAGGCTGGCATGGAAATGGAACTCACGGTCGAAAACGGCCAGTTCCTGAGTTACGACCCTGTTGAGGCACCCAAGCGCAAATTCAACATTGCAAAGGTGGCCGGATCGGCGACAAGCCTTAAACTGATTGATGATGATGCACGGCTATTCGAAGAGCGATCACTCGATTGGCCGGATCGTAAGGCATGAAGTATCTACTCGATAGCAATATTATCGTCTATCTTACCATGAATTCCAATGAGTCTGTTGTTCAACGCGCAGCAGAGTGCGACGAGGGCGATCTCGTCACCTCTGCCGTCGCCTTGGCCGAGGTCGCCTATGGATCGCTGAACGAGAAGCCACCAGCCATTGAACAGCTAAAGGCGTTTGTTGAAGAAGTGGCGGTGCTCGACTTCGATTTCAAGGCGGCGCTTGCCTATGCCACGCTGCCTTTCAAACGTGGAAGTTTCGACCGTTTGATCGCAGCACACGCTCTGTCACATGACCTGACGGTAGTTACACATAACGAAAAGCATTTTGCCGATGTGCCGGGGTTGAAGGTTGAGAATTGGACGGTTTGAATGATCCCCAAGCCACTTAATGAGATCACATGGTCAGATATCGAAGCGCTGCGTGATAGCGGGCGTGAAGAAGATGACATGATTGAATATAAGGGCAGTTTTTCGGGCGGTGCTGATTTTCTCGCCTTCAATGAAAATCAACGAAACAAAGCCGTGGATAATATCGCAAAGGAAGCCATCGCTTTTCTCAATGGGCGTGGCGGGGATATCATTATTGGTGCCAAAGAAGCAGCGAACGATCATCCGAAAATCGAAGCAATCACACCGATTGCCAATGTTGATGCTACCGCTGACCGCTTGGGGCAGGCACTAGCAGCGCTGATTGAGCCGACGCAATCGGTGCTTGGCGTTCGGGCGGTTCGGCAAAGCGAATACGCGACCGAGGGTGTAATCATTGTCCGCGCGCCATCATCCCTTCGCGCGCCGCATCGCTCGACGCGAAGCAAGGAGTGCTATGTGCGGCGGGGTAGACAGTCGGTGCCAATGCCAATGGATGAGGTGCAGGATTTGACGTTACGGCGTGATTTGAGTCGATCCGAGCTTTTCAAGCGCCTTGATCAGCGGATAGCAAATTATCATTCAATGCTAGGCCATGTCTTGCCTGACGGTCACATCCACATTTCACTTGGTCTCGTGAGTTATCAAAATACAGAGATTATTATTGATGATAATATTCTGCGTGAAATTGATCGATATGACGTGAAATTGAAAGATAGTTCCGGCAATATTGAATCAGTCCCGTATGATTATCTTCCGCGACAAATTTGGAAACCGATTCCACGGGGGCACTTCATAACATGCGACCATAAACTTGGTACAGATGACTGTCCAGGATTTGTTTATAAGCAACGGGAGCTTCACAGAGACGGTATGATTGTGATTCATATTGCTGAAAGCGGTTTCGTGAACAGCGAAAATTCAACAACCCTTCACTGTATCGAATCTGAAAAGTTCGTTAATCGAATGGCAGATGAATTGGGTTTTTTTCGTAATTCTTCTGTAATATTCCCAACACTGTTACCAGCAGCGTTAAGGGTTAAGATTGTTGTGAATGGTAATCTTGGCCTCAGTCCATCTCGTGGATATTGCAATAAAATTATCGAGGGCGAATTTGCTTTGCCTGATTGGGATGTAAAGAGCGCTGCCGATTTTTCGAAGATATATCAATCAATTAGGACTGACATATATAATGCCGCAGGCATTCAGCCCCCTAATGTTTTCGAGCTGTGTGAATTATGACATTCCACACCCAAATCCTTACCCTTTATCCAGAGATGTTTCCCGGCCCGCTGGGCGTGTCACTTGCGGGGCGGGCGTTGGCGGAGGGGGTGTGGTCTTGTGTGCCGATACAAATTCGTGATTTTGCGACTGATAAACACCGGACGGTGGATGATACGCCTGCGGGCGGCGGGGCGGGGATGGTGCTTAGGGCAGATGTGTTGGCGGCAGCGGTTGATTATGCGGTGGGGGAGATGGCTGGAAAAATCCTCCCCGAAACGGGG
>JAYTMV010000137.1:0-3092 GCA_043728175.1 Sphingomonadales bacterium | reverse complement strand
CATGCGTGAATGGACGTGCCAAGCGATCCGCCGAACAAGCTGGCTGTGCGCGCGGATGATGGCATCTGCGTCACCCTGCGACCGGCGCGGGGCGTAGGTGAGTTCGTCATGCGCGATAGAGCTGTGTTGCATTATTGGTCTCCAATTTGAGAAGCATCGGGAAGCGCGGCGGCGTGATGGCCGCCGACAACGGCGATCACATCGACCGCTTTGGTTTCTGGAATTTCGAGGAAGGACAGCACCGGCACGTCGGCAAGTTGGGCGCGCAGCAGCCGGGCAATCGCGGCGCGACACACCGGAGATGTAATGATTGCGAAGCTGCGCGCAGCCATAAGCATTGGCTGAACCGCATCGCCAACGGCACCGATGATGCGGTTGGCAAGTTCTGGTTCAAATGGCCACACCGCATTGGGGCCAGCGCGCACGGCCTGCGTCAGCAAAGTCTCAAGTTCACCGTCAAAGGTGACCGCTGGTAGCGGCATCCGCATTGGCACAATCGTCTGAGTGATTAGCGCGCCGAGCCGTTGGCGAACGGCCTCAACCAAGCCGGCTGTATCAAGATCATGGCTGGCGAGATCAACCATCGCCTCGGCCACACGGCGGAAATCCTTGAGCGGGACGCGTTCGGCAAGCAGTGCGCGGCACAGCGCTGTTACAGCGGCCAGCGAGTAGGGCTGCGGCGAAAGCCCCTGCGCCAGTTGGGGAAACGCCTCTTTGAGTGCTGCAAGCAACGCCTGCGCCTCATCAAGCCCGAACAGCTCAGCGGCTGAGCCCGCAACGATGTTATTGAGATGCGTTGCGAGCACCGTCGGCGCGTCAACCACGGTATAGCCAGCCGCGACTGCGTCGGCGCGTTTGTCAGGGCTGATCCAGAGCGCGTCTAGGCCAAAGCTCGGATCTTTGACTGCGCGCCCGGTAATTCCGTCAAGGCAATCGCCTGAATCAAGCGCGAGGAGATCAAGCGGCCAGGCTTCATCCTCTCCCATGATCACGCCCGCAATGCTGATCCGGTAGGCGTTGCCGGGCAGTGCCAGATCGTCTTTGACCTTGACCAAGGGCAGGACAAACCCAAGCTGGCGCGAAAGCTGCCGACGGATGCCAGTGATCCGCGCCATCAGCGGCGCGCCCTTGCGCTCATCAACCAGATCAACGAGGCCGTAACCAAGTTCAATCGTAATCGGCGCGCTTTCGCTTACATCACTCCACGCAATCATGTGCGGTGGATCAGCGACAGGGAGTGGGGCAGGGGTTTCGCGAATGGTGCGCGCACTGCGCAGCAAATGCCAGAATATGCCACCCGAAACAGCGGCGGCAGGGAGGATGACAAGCTGCGGCATCGCTGGAACCATCCCCAAAATGACGAGAACGACTGTTACCGGCCCCCAAGCGCGGGCATGGCCAAACTGACTTGCAATCTGCCCTGAAAGGTCAAGCGGCGATGACACGCGGGTAACGATGGCGGCGGCGGCAATCGAAAGGATAAGGGCTGGCACCTGCGCCACCAGCGCATCACCAATCGCGAGGACGATGTAGGTTTGCGCCGCCTGACCAAGGCTCAGCCCGTGGCTGAGCGTGCCAAGCACTAGCCCGCCGAAAATATTGACGAACAGGATGAGGACGCCCGCGACGGCATCGCCTTTCACAAATTTGGAAGCGCCATCCATCGAGCCGTAGAAATCAGCTTCAGTCGCGACTTCCTGACGCCGGGCCTTGGCTTCGTCGGGGGTGACGAGGCCAGCGTTGAGATCGGCATCAATTGCCATCTGTTTGCCGGGCAAAGCATCAAGCGTGAAGCGTGCCGAGACTTCGGACACGCGGCCAGCACCCTTGGTGATGACGACGAGGTTGATGATCATGAGGACAGCGAAAACGAACAGCCCGACGACATAATCGCCGCCGATCAGAAAGCTGCCGAACGCTTCGATTACATGGCCTGCCGCTGCCGCGCCGGTATGCCCGTCAACCAGAACCACGCGTGTCGAAGCCACGTTGAGCGCAAGGCGGAAGAGCGTCGCGAGGAGCAGCACCGTTGGAAAGGCCGAAAAATCAAGCGGCTTGGCCGCGTTGAGCGCAACCATCAACACCGCGAGACTGATCATGATGTTGGCGATAAAACCAATGTCAAGCACGGTCGCGGGCACTGGCACGATCATCAGCATGACGACGAGCAGGATTGCCATCGGCATCACACTACCCTTGGCAACGCCCGCCCAGACGCGGAGGTTCACCGCATTCATGACGCAGCCCCGATTGTCGCCAGCCGCCGATACGCATCGCGTGCAAAATCAAGCGAGAGCCGCTGCGGCATTGGTTCGATGGTGCGCATTTTAAGGGTGTCGGGTTCAGCGCTCAGCAGGGCGAGGCCGTTGCGTCTCGGCAATGGCGCGCTCGCCAGAGTGTAGTTGGCCGACGCTTGATAGCGCGGCGGTGAATTTGAAATGCTCTCGCCGCCGAGCTTGCTTACAAAATTCCCACGAATTTCGGCAAAACTGCGCGGTGTGCCGTCAGTGCGATAGAATACCGCGCGATTGGCGTTGGCAGCGGCTGGAAGCAGAGGCGCTGCTGCCGCATTTGGATCAGCATCATGGCCCTCAAGAAAACGTGCCGCCCCGGCTTCGCCCAGAAAATGCGCGAGATACAGATCAACATCTTCGGGCGAACGGCCCAGTTTGCGCCCAAGAAAATCCTGATTATCCGAAGCAAGTTCGGCCCCCATTGCGGCGGCAGCCTCGGGTTCCGTGCGCAAATCAAGAATCCGCGCGCGCAAGTTCGGATCGGCAACACGGTAGTGGCCGTCATCGCCGCGCGTGATTGCGTCCGCTGCCCAGCCAAGATCATGATTGGCCCCGTGTTGTTTGAGCGTGCCCAGCCAGGTTTGTTTGGTGAATTGGAACAGGCCCGTCGCGCTTGATGTCCGCGCGCGGGCTTGGGGGTTGAGGCCGCTTTCAACCTTTGCCTCACGCACCAGAAAATCGAAATCAACGCCGGTGCGTGCGGCGGCATTCGCGATGGCCCCCTCGACGCGCTGGCGGCTCGATTGTACCTGGTTGATCGCGTTTGATAGCGGCATGTGCAAATTCCCGTTGGTTCGG
>JAYTMV010000136.1:0-3405 GCA_043728175.1 Sphingomonadales bacterium | reverse complement strand
GATCTTGCGCTGGGTGAAGGCGGCAAAGCAACGGTCGAAATGGTTGAAAAAACGCTGATCCCTGCTGGGTTGGTCGAAGTGGCTGGCGATAATCCCGAGCCCCGTTACCGCTTCATTGATGAAGGGCTGCCCAACTATCTCTGGTTGATGGTCGCGCGTAACCAGATTCAGGCGGGGGCAGTTCGGTCAGCCCCGTGATGGGGGAAGCGCCAGTTGCAAGCATCGTCATCCCGCATCTGAATCAGCCGGATGCACTCATCCGCTGCCTCACCTCGCTTGAGTGCCAAGATTTTGAGGGCGGCGCAGTTGAGATCATCGTCGTTGATAATGGCTCGCGTCAGACGCTTGACGCGGTGGCGAAACAATTTCCGGGCGTGCGTTTTCTTGCACAGAGTGCGCCAGGGCCGGGGCTTGCGCGCAATGTCGGCGTAGCTGCGGCCAGCGCAGATATATTGCTTTTCATTGATGCTGATTGCCGCGCGCACCCGCAGTGGATCAGTAGCGCGGTTAAGGCGCTGACCTCTGCTGATATTGTCGGCGGTGACGTGCAAATTGATATCGTTGACCCTGCGCGCCTTACAGCAGTTGAAGGCTATGAAAGCGTGTTCGCCTACCGCCAGTCGCTCTACATAACGCTCGAAGGCTTTTCGGGCACGGGCAACCTCGCGATGACGCGCAGGATATTTGATGCAGTCGGGCCGTTTGGCGGAATCGGTATCGCTGAAGACCGTGACTGGGGGCAGCGCGCGCGGCAGCTTGGCCACATCACGCGCTATGTGCCCGAAATGATCGTCTATCACCCGGCGCGCAAAAGCTTTGAGGAACTTGCCGAGAAATGGCGGCGTCACGTAGCGCATGATTTGGCAAGGCATCGCAGCAAAGGCGGTTCGGCGCTTGGCTGGCGGTTGCGCGCGCTGGCGATGATCGCCTCAATAGTCCCGCACAGCTTGAGCGTGCTTCGCTCGCCGCGCCTGTCGGGGTTTGGCAACCGCTTCAGTGCGATTGGCTTGCTTGCTCGAATTCGCTGGTTTCGCTGCACCGAAATGCTGCGTCAGGCTAGCGCCACCGGCGACAGTGTCGCCAATGGATGGAATCGCTAGGTCAGGCCGCTGGCCGCCATGTAATCACCCGCCAAACATAGGCGACGATAATCCCGCCGATCACAATAAGCGAAATCGGCCCAACGAAATCTTCAATGTTGCGGAAATTCCGGCCAAGCAACCAGCCAGCACTGGCGAGCAACGCCGTCCAACCCGCTGTGCCAATAGTTGACCAGATCAGAAAGGTGGATTGCTTCATCCGCAGCAGCCCCGCCGGGATCGACATCAGCGAACGCAGCGTCGGCAGCATCCGGCCAATACACACGATTACGGCACCGTGCTTGTTAAACAAACGCTGCGCGCGCTCGACCTCGGGCCAGTCAAGCGTCAGCCATCGGCCGTAGCGCTCAATCATCGTCCTCAGTCGATCAATTCCGATCAGCCGCGCAACCAGATACCAGAAATAATTGCCAAGCATCGCGCCGGATGTGCCCACTGCAATTACAACCGGGAGCGACATTTTACCCTGCCCCGCGTGCATCCCAGCAATCGACATGATCACTTCGGACGGGACAGGTGGAAACACTGTTTCGATGAACATGAGCATTGCAACGCCGAGGTAACCAGTCTCTTCGACGAATCTGATAATCCAATCGCTCACGCAGCAAGCCGTGCTGAGATTGCATCCCAGATCATCGCAGGCGTATCACTGCCATTATAGGCGTCAATCGCGACGATCCCGGTTGGTGATGTCACGTTAATCTCGGTCAGCCATTTGCCACCGATCACATCAATCCCAACGAACAACAGCCCGCGCGCCTTGAGTTCAGGGCCGAGCGCTGCGCAAATTTCCTGTTCCTCTGGGGTGAGTTCGCTCGCTTCCGCGCGCCCCCCTGCGGCAAGGTTTGAGCGAATTTCGCCTTTTCCGGGCAAACGGTTAATCGCCCCTGCGACCACGCCATCAACCAACACAATCCGTTTGTCGCCCGCCGCTACTTCCTTGAGGAACGCCTGAACCATGAACGGCTCGCGCCACACTTCGCCAAAGAGCTCAGTCAGTGCGGCCAGATTGCTACCATCGGCACCGATTTTGAACACCGCCGAACCCGCATTCCCGTACAGCGGCTTGACAACGATATCGCCGTGTTCAGCCTGAAACTGCCGCACTTCGGCTAGTGAGCGCGTGATAAGCGTCGGCGGCATGAAACGCGCATAATCAAGCACGAACAGTTTTTCAGGCGCATTGCGCACGCTTGCCGGATCATTGAGCACCAGTGTCTCGCCCGCAAGCCGCTCAAGCAAATGCGTTGCAGTAATATAGCCGAGATCAAAGGGCGGGTCTTGCCGCATCCAGACAACATCAACATCGCGGCCAAGATCAAGCGTGACGCTTGCGCCAAAAGCAAAATGATCGCCCATCACGCGCTGGACGGTAACTGGGCGCGCATTCGCGGTCAGTCGTCCATCGCAATATGTCAGATCATCAGCACCGTAGTGGAACAGTGTGTAGCCCCGCGCTTGGGCCGAAAGCATCAGCGCGAAGGTCGAATCGCCCCCGATATTGAGGCTTTCCATCTTGTCCATTTGAAAGGCAACGCGCATCGCCTAACCAGCGCACCAGTGAATATCGACCGGCGTTTCAAGCCCAGCAAGCACGCGCCCGATTGGCAGGGGTGAGCTATCGCCCGCCTCAATTGCACTTTCGAGCAGCGCGCGCTTCTTGTCACCGGTTAGCACGATGACAATCGATTTGGCGGATTGAATCGAGGCTTTGGTCAGCGTCACGCGTGCGACGGGGGCATCCTTTGGCATTGGATCAGGCATCACGCCCACCGCCTTGCATTCGGGCGGCGCATTGAGCGCATCATCAAGATCGGGGCCATTAAAAATCGACGCGGTATGCCCGTCCTCCCCCATGCCGAGCCAGATAAGATCAAGTGGCCAGTGAAAATCGCTGATCCGTGATGAGGCCGCACTGCCCGCAAGCTTATAATCGGCGGCCTTGTCCGAAATGATCGGAACAACGCGCGCGCCCTTTGGCAGGAAAATCTTTGCAAGCATTGCGACGTTGGACAGCGGATTATCAAGCGCGACAATCCGTTCATCGGTTGGGATGATCGTCACATTCTTCCACGGCAGCTTGGCTTGCGCGAGCTTTTCAAGGATTGGCCCAGGGGTTTTTCCGCCCGCAAGCGCGATTACTGCCGAACCGCGCGCATCAATCGCGCTTTCAATGATGAACGCTACGTCACCAGCTACGGCACCCGCAAGCTCGTCAGCGTCTTCATAGTCCCACCATTCGGCTTCAATCATCTGTATGGCTCCTTGGATAGCTGGCGCGCAATGCCGTGTTCAGAGCCTATGG
>JAYTMV010000135.1:0-5177 GCA_043728175.1 Sphingomonadales bacterium | reverse complement strand
TGCAAATTTTGCTGCTGAAGTAAGTGCATGGCAGGATCGTTTTGCGCCAATGCTGGCCGCCGATGCGGCACCACCGCCAGCAAAAATATGGCATGATATTCGCGCGAAAATTGGCGCGGTGCCCACCCGGCGCGCAGCAAACACTTCAGTAACATTATGGAAAAGCATCGCTGGCGGCGCGACTGCGGTTGCGGCAACGCTTGCGTTCATGCTCGTCAATCCGCCAGCACCACGCCCTGCGGAACCTTCGCCAACATTGGTTGCAGCCCTTGGCAGCGAAACCGGACGCGCGGCGATGACCGCAGCCTATGACACAAGGCGCGGCGAACTGGTTGTAACTCCTGTTGCGATGAAGGCCGATGGTCGCTTTCCCGAACTGTGGGTGATTGACGCCAGTGGCGATGCAAAATCGCTTGGCTTTGTCGATGCAACCAGCGCAACGCGCGTTTCGGTCGGGCCTGCGCTGCGTGCACGGATGAAAAGCGGGATGACGCTCGCCGTCACGCTTGAAGCTGATCGCACTGCCCCGCACGCAAAAGCTGCTGGGCCAGTGATCGTCAGCGGAAAAATCGAAATTTTATAATTTATTTTTGCAGCATTGCATCCGCTGCGAAGGCTGGCGCGTATATGCGTTCAGCATCTTAACCGGGATGCAAATCATATAAGGATGATCGCTTTGAAAAATCTTAATCTCCGCTCCGCAATCGCGGCTGTTGCTCTTGTTGGTCTGGCTGCTTCGGCGCCTGCTTTTGCCAAAATGACGAAGAACACCAACCCGAACGTCGGCGGCGCGCCAATGTTCGCTTCGAAGAACATCGTTGAAAACGCTGTTAACTCGAAGGATCACACAACGCTGGTTGCTGCTGTAAAGGCTGCTGGTCTCGTTGAAACACTGATGTCGGCTGGCCCGTTCACCGTGTTTGCACCAACCAATGCTGCGTTCGCTAAGCTTCCTGCTGGCACCGTTGAATTCTTGGTGAAGCCTGAGAATAAGGACACACTGACTTCGATCCTGACCTACCACGTTGTTGCTGGCAAAATGACAGCCGCTGACATTGCCAAAGCAATCAAAGCTGGCGGCGGCAAAGCTTCGCTTACCACCGTAAACGGCGGCGCGCTGACCGCAGCGATGGTTGGCAAGAAGCTCGTCCTCACAGACTCCAAGGGCACGAAGTCAACCGTGACCATCGCCAACGTGATGCAGTCAAACGGCGTGATCCACGTTGTTGACACGGTCGTACAGCCTTAGTTTCAAGAAAATAGCATAAGCGGTAGGTCGTTTCGCCCCCCTTTTCGGCCTATCGCGCTATGTTGTTGGAACCCTAGTCAGAGCGGCTCACAAGAGCCGAACTGGCTAGGGTTTTCTTGTATGTGTGCCGCACACAGCGCATTTTGTTGCGATTTCACCACGCTACTGGTAGCGGCGGCGCTGTTGTATTTTCCCGGAGCATAAACTTGACAATCTTGGTGACTGGCGCTGCGGGTTTTATTGGCTATCACCTGTCGGAACGGCTGCTTGCGCGCGGCGAGACCGTTCTTGGGATCGACTGCATCAACGATTATTATGATCCGCAATTAAAGCGTGATCGGCTCGCTGATCTGCAAACGCGTCACGGTGATCGCTTCCAGTTCGTTAAGGTTGATTTTTCGGATCATGTTGCGCTTGAAGCTGCACTCGCGCCGTATCAGTTTGACCGCATCGCTCATCTCGGCGCACAGGCGGGGGTGCGCTATTCAATCGAAAATCCGCGTGCCTATGTTCAGGCCAATCTCGTCGGCCATGTTAACTTGCTAGAGGTTGCGCGGTCGCGGTCAGCAGCGATGGTTTACGCCTCGTCATCCTCGGTTTACGGCGGCAATGAAACGCTGCCATTCCGCGTTGAAGACCGGGTCGATCATCCGATGTCGCTTTATGCCGCGACCAAAAAAGCCGATGAATTGATGAGCGAGACCTACGCGCATCTTTACCGGATTCCGCTTACCGGACTGCGCTTTTTCACGGTCTACGGGCCGTGGGGTCGCCCCGATATGGCGATGTGGATTTTCACCAAGGCGATCTACGATGGTACGCCAATCAAGGTGTTTGGCGAAGGCGCGATGCGCCGCGATTTCACCTATATCGATGACATTGTTTCAGGCGTTGTCGCCTGCCTTGATACGCCGCCTGCCGATGATGGCGCTGTGAAGGCGGGGGGCAGCAAGAGTCCACACCGGATCTACAATATCGGCAATAATAATAGCGAAGAGCTGATGACGATGATTGGCCTGATCGAAACCGCGTGCGGACGCGAAGCGATCAAGGAACTGCACCCGATGCAACCCGGCGACGTGCGCGAGACATCAGCAGATATTAGCGCGATTTCGCGTGATCTTGGTTTTGAACCGAAGACCAAAATTGATGTCGGCATTCCCCGGTTCATCGATTGGTATCGCGGCTATCATAAGCTTTAAGGCGGAAACGGACTGATTATGCGCATAATTGTCATCGGATTAGGCTATGTCGGGCTGCCGCTTGCGGTTCAGCTTGCCAAGCATTTTGAGACGTGGGGGCTTGATATCAATCAGGCGCGGATCAGCGAGCTTGAAAACGGGTTTGATCGCACTGACGAGATTGACCGCGAACGGCTGACCGCCTCAACCCTGCGGCTGACCACAAATGCCGCCGATTGCCCGCCTGCCGATGCCTATATCGTCACCGTGCCGACGCCGATTGACGGCAATAATCAGCCCGATCTTTCGCCCGTGATCGGTGCTACCAAAATGGTCGGCGCGATGATCAAAGCCGCGCATAAGCCCGTCATTATCTACGAAAGCACGGTTTATCCCGGCGTGACAGAGGATATTTGCGGGCCGCTGCTCGAACAGATATCAGGCCTCAAGCACCGCACCGATTTCTCACTTGGCTATTCGCCCGAACGCATTAACCCCGGTGACCGCGAACATACCGTTGACAAGATCATCAAGGTGATTGCTGGCGACAGCCCCGAAGTCACTGAAACATTGGCCGAAATTTACGGCAAAGTGACGAGCGGCGGCGTGTTCCGTGCGGCATCAATCAAGGCTGCCGAGGCCGCCAAGGTCATCGAAAATGCGCAGCGCGATATCAACATCGCCTTCATGAATGAAGTGACACAGATTTTTGCGAAGATGGATCTTTCGATCTGGGACGTACTCGCGGCCGCCAACACCAAGTGGAATTTCCTGCCCTTCCAGCCCGGCCTTGTCGGCGGGCACTGCATTGGCGTTGATCCTTATTATCTCAGCCACCGCGCCCAAGCGCTTGGCCATGATCCGCAGGTGATCCTCGCAGGGCGCGCGATCAATGACGGTATGGGCAAGTGGATTGCCGAACAAATCCACAGCCAACGTGGCGGCGTAGCGGGATCAGTGCTCATGCTTGGGCTGACGTTTAAGGAAAATGTTCCCGATCTGCGCAATTCAAAAGTGGTCGATGTCATCCGCCACCTCGAAACGCTGGGTCACAGCGTCACCGTCCATGATCCACTTGCCGACGCGGGCGAAGCCATGCACGAATATGGTATTACGCTGGATGCAAACGCGCTCAATCATCAATATGATACGGTCGTTGGCGCCGTGGCCCACGCCGAGTATTGCCAGCTTGATCCGTTCACGTATGCTACAGTTTTGGGGCTTGTTGTCGACCTGAAGCGACTCTGGCCCGCAGCAATCATCCCCAGTGATAAAAGGGCATGGTCATTATGAGCGCAAAGCATCATGCACAGTTTGGCAAAGCAGCGCGCTATGGCCGCTAATACAACGCTCCCAGTTCAGAATATGAATGCGGAAATCCATCCATCTTTGCGAACAAGAATAGCGCGAGGCCTTCGTTTCGGACGTTCAATACGAGGATGGGGCAGGCTCACCCGTTTGATCGCTGGCGCGCCTGCTAATCCAGTATATACAATATCCAACCCAACGGGATGGTTCACGGGCAGTCTCGATTCCGTCCTTGAAAGTCAGGTCTATTTTCTTGGTGGATATGAGGAGGATTTGATCGGCGCTTTCCTAGGGCTTTTTACCGATCAAAACAAACGGGTGATCATTGATGTTGGCGCGAACATCGGAACCCATAGCATCGCCTTCGCGCGTCATTTTAACCGGGTGGTTTGTTTTGAACCCAACGAGGCTGTTTTCCCAAAGCTCCAACGTAACATCAGCAATAATCAGCTCAGCAATGTAACCGCCTGCAATTACGGCTTGGGTGATGTCAGCGATAATATGTCATTCTACAGCATCGACAATGGCAATGAAGGGCTTGGTACCTTCCTCAATGTTGAGCAGTATGACAGAGACCTTCAGAAAATCGGTGAATTCCGTATCGAATGCGGAGACGACGTTCTGGCCGACATCATTGACAGCCCGATTGATGCGATCAAGCTCGATATTCAAGGCTTTGAGCCCCAAGCGCTGGCTGGACTGCGCAAAACGCTTGAAGCACACCGCCCGATTACATGGGTTGAACTTGGCAATGGCACCCAATCATCAATCAGTGAACAAGACGGAATCGTGTCGCTATTCCCGTATCCAGTGGACGTCTTCTGTTTTGAAACCGTGCGCGGCTTCCTCACAAGCCAAACGCGACTACGAAAGCTTGAACATATCGAAAATTATGTCGGTGACGTCGTTATTTGTCCGAAAGCCTAGCTATTGATGATTTTTAGCCGCCGCCCACAATTGCTAGGCACCACCGAAGTCGCAACAAGCGCTGCGGCGGCCAGGGGCTAAACTCGCCAAAATTGACGATGGAGTGCGATGGAGGCTATCGATGGCATACCAACGATCGGTGCCGCCTCCAGCGAAAAAGGTCAACATGTCAAGGAATCACCGCGGACGTGAGAATGGCGGGTTGACTGTACCTACTTTACCACCATCCCGGTAAACTTAGCAATAAACGCATAGGCATCGGCAAACTCTGCGATCACTTTATCAACGGGCTTGCCGCTGCCATGCCCTGCCCGCGTTTCGATGCGGATCAGGTGCGGCTTGTTCCCCAAATCGCTTGCCTGGAGCGCTGCGGCGTATTTGAAGCTGTGGCCGGGGACGACGCGGTCATCGGTGTCGGCTGTCGTCACCATGATCGCGGGGTAATCCTTCCCGCCGACGATATTGTGATAGGGGGAGTAGCTGCGCAGGATTTTGAAATCGGCCTCTTTGCC
>JAYTMV010000134.1:0-2989 GCA_043728175.1 Sphingomonadales bacterium | reverse complement strand
GGTTCACAAACGTCACATATTGCTTGACGCGTTCTGCTGTCGAAGCCACCGGCGTCACCGCAACCTTGACGGGGTCATTCAAGAACCGCGCGCCAAGTTCGGCAATCGCCTTTGGCATGGTCGCCGAGAAAAACAGCGACTGCCGCTCTTTGGGGAGCATCTTGTCGATGCGCTTGAGCGGCTCAATAAAGCCGAGGTCAAGCATTTGATCGGCCTCATCAAGCACGAAAATCTCAACATTCTTGAGCGTCACTGCGCGTTGTTCGATCAAATCCATCAGGCGGCCCGGCGTCGCGACGAGAACGTCAACCCCTGCGGTGAGCGCGCGAATTTGGCGGTTGATCGGGACGCCGCCAAACGCGGTTTCAACGCAAATCTTCATGTGGCGGCTATAATCTTGGAAGGATTTGGCGATCTGTGCGGCGAGTTCGCGCGTTGGCGAAAGGACGAGGACGCGGATCGCGCGGATGGCGCGTGGGCGCGGATCATTTTCAAGATATTGGATCGTTGGCAGGGCAAATGCAGCGGTTTTGCCCGTGCCCGTCTGCGCGATACCGAGCAAATCTCGGCCAAGCAGTAGCGGCGGGATCGCCTGCGTCTGGATTGGGGTGGGGGTGGTGTAACCCTTCGCGGCAAGCGCGGCGAGGATCGGCTTGGACAGGCCAAGATCGGAAAAGTGAGTCATAAAAATCTTTCAGTAAATATAGTCGAAGGCGCGCAGATATGCGACGCCAACAAGCGGGGTTTGTTTTGACAACCCGCGTGAAAAGGGAAGCCGTTGGGCCAAAACGCGTTAGGATCAGGGGCGGTTCGGATACCCGAACAATCACGCTGCCACGATCAGGCAAAGCATCATGCCTTGCTGCGTTGCAATGTAGATAGGGGATAATGATGGCGAAAGCAAGGCGGGGCGATTGGGGCGGCGATCAAGCTGATTTTGCCCCCGAAGGTGACAAAGGTTCACTTGTAACACGGTATTTCTGTCACCTTTTGTCACCTTACGACCTTCATGCGCCGCCGCCTGACGGGGTGCAGGTGAAGAGCCATTGCCGCCCAAGATGACCATTTGTTCATAAAGTCTCACTAAAGTCACACCTAAACGCGCCTTCGCGTGAGATACATCAGGCCGCGCCGCGCGCCGTGAGCGAGCAAGTCGTTCACGCGAAGGCGCGAAGACGCAAAGAAGAAGAAACGAGAAAGGGGTGATTATTTTGAGGAGCGCTCCCCTTTCAAAAACCTCGGAAATCTGAGGAAGTTGACACTGAATCCGTATATTCGCCCGCGCCCCACGATGTGAAAAAATGGCAAAACCGATCCGCCACGGCGACGCAGTGAGAAAGCCAAGCGAGGAACGAAAGCGTTAATCATAATAGGAACATATCAGGAATATTTTATGTAGGAGGTAATTATCCCCTTGCGACACTTAGGCTGTTGTGCTACACAATGGGTATGAAAACGAAAGCCCCCACCCTTCGCCAGTTTCAAGCGCAATTCCCAACCGACGATAGCTGTCTTGAACACATCATGCGCAACCGCTTTGGCGACCGTCACGATTGCACTGGTTGCGGCAAGAGCGCGCATTATTACCGCGTCAGCACCCGCCGCGCCTATGTATGCGAGTATTGCGGGCATCAACTCTATCCTACCGCTGGCACCCCATTTGACCGCACCCGCACCCCTTTGCGCGATTGGTTCTTTGTCATGTTTTTGTTCTGCACGACGCGTAACGGCGTTGCTGCAAAGGAAGTTGAGCGTCAGCTTGGCGTGACGTACAAAACGGCTTGGCGCATGTGCCACGAAATCCGCAAGTACATGGGAGCGATTGACGGCGATCACATGCTTGGCGGCTTCACAAAGCAGGTTGAAGTCGATGAAACCTATATCGGCGGTCGTGAACCCGGCGCTTTTGGCGGCAAGGGCAAAGCTGTTGTGTTTGGCATGTTGGAACGTGGCGGCAATGTCGTAACCGAAGTCGTTAGCAATCGTCGTCGTGATACGCTCTTGCCGATCATCAAAGATACGGTGCGCCCGTACAGCCTCGTGCACACTGACGAGCATTCGGCTTACCAGACCCTCACAGCCGAGGGCTTTTATCACGAAACGGTCAATCACTCGCACGAACAATATGTTTCCGCCACAGGCTCTAGCACCAACAGCATTGAAGGCTTTTGGGCTGCGGTAAAGCGCGGGATTAATGGCACACATATTCACGTTAGCAGTCGTCATCTGGCGAAATATCTTGGTGAATTTGAGTTTCGTCACAATATGCGTCAGTCTCCGCACTTGATGCTTGGTCGCCTAATGACGTCTTTTGCGCGCTAGGCGCAGGGCCGGACAGCATAGCGGTTAAGAGCGCTTCAAAACGGGCATGAGAGTCACTAGATTGGTTCACAAATCGTCCTAATTTCCGTTTCAATGTCTTTCGCGCGCGTCTCAAGCTTATAAAGCGTGTTATTGATGCCATTCAACGCAGCATCCATGTCCGCAATGCAAGCGGTAACACGTTCCAGAAATGCCAAATTTATATTTCCGTCAAACTTATCATCAGGACTACCGAGCAATTCCGGAATTTGAAAGCTAGCCAATTGCGGCAATTTGTATTCTGCTAAAGGCGATGAATTTAACGCCTGCCTTAGAATTGCCTCCGCATGTGATCGGTTTTGCTCGAATATTACTTTAATTGAGCGATTTGTAATGTTATGGTCATTTAGAGGATGGCGGCAATGCTGAACTAATTTAGAGCAGTCTAAATAAAAGGATCGCGCAGCAGATGCTTTATGCTGATAAACCAGCAATTCCGAATTCAGCCTAACAAGTCTAAGTGGAGATGAGAAATGCGCTGCAAGCTCCTCGCGCGCATTAGCTAAAATCTCCAACCTTTGAGCATCGGCTTCAATCGCACCCTTAGATGCCAGCGTTCCAATACGCCAAAGCGCGCCGAGCATGAGCAACAAACTTGCTAGCTTAAACCAAGGCGAAGCCGTAGCGA